>JBHIBR010000001.1:0-18969 GCA_046759145.1 Nitrospinota bacterium
AGGCCATACTCGCTGCGGGCCTTCTGGACCACTGGCTTGGCGGCCGGCGGCTCCTGGAGCTGGCCCACGCGGAGCGCGAGGGCCACCGGCTTCCCCTCGCGCCACACCTTGAGGGCCACCTCCTGGCCCGGGTTGGCGTTGGCCGCGAGGCGCTGGAGGTGGGCCACGTTCTTCACCTTCTTGGCCGCGAACTCGATGATGATGTCCCCTCGCCTCACGCCCGAGTTACGCGCCGGGCCGTCCTCCAGGAGGGCGCTCACGAGCGCCCCCCGGGTGTCGGGGGCGCCCAGCAGGTCGGCCAGCTCCCGGTTCACCGGCTGGATGAGCACCCCCAGGTAGCCCCGGACCACCTTCCCCTGCCCGATGAGCTGCTCCACCACTCGCCGGGCCATGTTGATGGGGATGGCGAAGCCGATCCCTCTACCCCGGGAGTGGATGGCGGTGTTGATCCCGATGACTTCGCCCTTGAGGTTCACCAGCGGGCCGCCGCTGTTGCCCGGGTTGATGGAGGCATCGGTCTGGATGAAGTTCTCGTAGGTGGCGACCCCCACCCCCGTCCGGCCCAGCCCGCTGATGACCCCCGTGGTCACCGTCCGGGTGAAGCCGAAGGGGTTGCCGATGGCGATGGCCCACTGGCCAATGCGGAGGGCGTCCGAATCCCCCAGGCGTGCCACCGGGAGGGAGGGGCCCTTAGGATCCACCTTCAGGACAGCCAGGTCCGTCCTCCGGTCGGTGCCGATGAGCTTGGCGGAGAACTCCCGGTCGTCCGAGAGGCGCACCCGGATGTCCGTCGCGCCCTGGACCACGTGGTTGTTGGTGACGATGTAGCCCCGTGCGTCCACTATGATCCCCGAGCCCGAGCCCCGGCGGGGCACATCGCCGGGAGGCTTCCGGCGGCCCTTGACCTCGGGATGGCGCACCCGCCCCCGGGTGCTGACGCTGACCACGGTGGGGGATACCCCCTCGGCCACGCGCACGAAGGCCCGCTGGAGCTCTCCCAGCAAGGGCTCGGCCTGCTCCGCCGCGGCGGCCCCGGCGGGGAGCGCGAGGGCTAGGGCCAGGGCGAGTGCGAGATGGAGGAGGGTTCGGCTTGGACGAAAGGTTGTTCCCATGGTGGCACTCCGATCCTTCGAGGGGCTACTCACGGTTGACTGCCCCCATTATAGAGCGCCTTCCCGTAGGAAAGAAGGGAGCGCGAAGGGCCGGGAATGCCCCTCGCCACCAATCTCGCTGGAGAGCAGGTTATACGCTGCCGAGACGCAGGAGACGGCGGATGCCCGGGTCTTCCATGGACTCCACCACCAGGCAGTAGAGCCGGCCCGAGTCCTTCCAGAGGACCACCTTGTAGCGCTCGCGCTGCGTCCGGTGGTAGGAGAATTCCCCCTTCCGCCAGGTGGCAAACCAGGGGAGCTGAACGCCCGCCGCAGGGACGATGACGAGCGACGCCTTGGCCTCGCCCACCTGGTAAAGGACGTAGGGGGTGAGCTGCCCGTTGACCCGGGAGATCCTCCCGCCGAGGAGCTGGCCCGGAAGTATCCGGAAGGAGGGGATCTTGACGTGGACGCCCCGCACCGCGAACCACTGCGCCAGGGCGCGGGCGTCCGCGGTGCGCATCTCCTCGTATCTCTTCCCCCCGAAGGCCACCCCGTGGTTCCGGACGGCGGCGCCGATGAGCCCCTCGGGAAAGGCGGTGGCCTTTCGGTAGAGGAGCCCCCCTCCCACCACGAGCAGCAGGGCGGCCGCCACAGCCCCCCAAGCGAGGGCCAGCCGAGGCCGCAGCACTCGCCGCTCCTCGCGGCGAAGCTCGCGGAGAATGCGCGCTCGCAAGAGGTCCGGTACCCGCACCCCGCCCAGCCGCTCCCGGAGGGTCTCCTTCAGGGCGCGGTCGGCTTCGTATCGGGACCGGCAGCCCTCGCACTCCCCCAGGTGGCCCCGCAGGTCGAGGGCGTCCTTTACCTCTAGCTCGTCATCTAGGTAGGCACCCAGGAATTTGCGGGCCTCGTCGCAGTCCACGTCATTCTCCAGTAAGTCAGAATCAAACCAAAATCAATATGTTACCCGCAACGCCCCCTTCTTCCTCACATTCCATAACGTCCGGGAAAAGAGTTTATTCCAATGGGTTGCAGAATCGATCCCCCCTACCTTTTCTCCTTGTCTCGCGCGTACTCCTGGAGGCTTTCCTGGAGCATGCGCCTCGCCCGGTAGAGGCGGCTCATGACCGTCCCCAGGGGGCAATCCTCGATCGCCGCTATCTCCTTGTAGGAAAAGCCTTCTACGTCACAGAGAATGACGATCCGGCGGAACTTCTCGGGCAGGCCCTCCAGGGCGCGGTCGATGTCCTCGAGCGTCATCTTGCGGATGAGCTCCGCCTCGGGCCCCTCCTGGACGTGGTAGGCGCTATCTTCGGCGAATTCCTGGAGGGGTCCCTCGGCGTCCTCGATCTCCACGTGGGGGGGGAGGTTGGAGCGGCGGCGGTAGCGGTTGATGAAGGTGTTGCGCAGGATCTTGAAGAGCCAGGCCCGGAAGTTGGTCCCCGGCTGGAACTGATGGAAGAAGCGGAACGCCTTGAGGTAGACCTCCTGGACCAGATCCTCCGCCTCGTGTGGGTCGCGGGCGAGCCGGAGGGCGTCCCGGTAGACGGAGTCCATGTGCTCCAGCGCCAGCGCCTCGAAAGCCTCTCGCTTTCCTTGGGAAGCCATGGCGACGGTCAGCGCACCTCGAAGATGGTCTCAAGCTCAACGGGCGCCCCCAGGGGGAGCTCGGGCGCTCCGAGCGCGAGCCGGGCGTGGCGGCCCGCCTCCCCGAAGAGCTCCACCATGAGGTCCGAGGCGCCGTCCATCACGCGGGCCTGCTGGGTGAAGCCCGGCGCGCTCGCGATGAAGCCCGAGAGGCGCACCACCTGCGCCACCCGGTCCAGGCTCCCCAGGTGTCTCTGGACCTGGGCCAGGGCGTTGAGCGCACAGAGGCGCGCGGCCGCCTTGCCGGCTTCCACGTCGAGTTCGGCCCCCGGCTTGCCGGCGTAGCGGAGCTTGCCCCCCTCGAGGGGGATCTGGCCCGAGATGAAGAGGAGCTCACCGGCCTGGACGGCGGGCACATAGGAGCCCACGGGGTCCGGGGCTTCGGGCAGTTGGACCCCCAGCGCCCGCAGGCGGGACTCGACGCCCATCAGCCCTTTACCTCCCGAGCGAGAAGGTAGAAAGGTAGAGATGGGGAAACCGCCGGGGCCGATCCCCGGCTCCCTCAGGTGCAGCACCCCTTCTCTCCGCCGTCCTGGGTGCGGCCCATGGACGCAGGGGCGGGGGTGACCAGGGCGGGTTCCTCCTGGCCGCCCAGCGCCCCATCGAGGAGTTGGACCCGAACCCACGAGCCAGCCGGGAGCTCGGTCGCCTCCTCGGGGAAGAGCACCAGGCTATCGGCCTGCACCATGGAATGGAGGATGTGGGAGCCCTGGGCCTTGATGGGCTCGGCGACGTAGCCCTCCTCCCGGCGGCTGAGCACGGAGCGGACGAAGTGGCGCCGGCCCTCCTTCTTGCGGAGGGGGCTCGCCAGGATGGCATCCACGACCGGCCGGAAAAGCAACTGGTGTCCCTGCATCTTGCGCAGGGCAGGCCGCACGAACTCCTCGAAAGAGACCATGCAGGAGACGGGGTTCCCCGGGAGGCCGAAGGCGGGCTTGCCGGAGACGACCCCGAAGGCGAGGGGCTTGCCCGGCTTCATGGCGACGCGCCAGAACTTCATCGCGGTGCCCATCTCACCCAGGGTGCCCTTCACGAAATCGTACTCTCCCACCGACACGCCGCCGGTGGTGAGGATGACGTCAGCGTTGAGCCCCGCCCGCAGATACCGCTCGAGCTCCTCATGCCGGTCGCGGGCGATGCCCAGCAGCTTGGGAATCCCCCCGGCCAGGCGCACCTGGCAGGCGAGGGAGTAGCTGTTGGAGTTCACGATCCTGCCCGGGGCGAGCTCCCCATCCACGTCCACCAGCTCGTCCCCCGTGGCCAGGATGGCGACGGTGGGGCGCTGGTAGAGATGGACCGACGCCCGGCCGAGGCTCGCCAGCATCCCGATGGAGCCCCCGTTCAGCAGGTGCCCCCGGGGCAACACCACATCCCCCGCCCGCACGTCCTCGGCGGCGCGCCGGATATCCTCGCCCTTGAGGACGGGCGCGAACACGCGGACGCGGTCCCCGTCTCTCTCCGTGAGCTCCACCATCACGACGGCGCCGGCGCCCTCGGGGATGGGGGCGCCCGTCATGATGCGGATGGCCTCGCCCTTCCCCACTGGGCAGCCCGCTGTGTAGCCGGCGGGTAGGTCCTCCACAATGCGCAGGACGGCAGGACGCTCCCGGCTCGCTCCCGCCACGTCCTCGGCGCGGACGGCATAGCCGTCCATGGCGGAGTTGTCCCAGGGCGGGAGGGGCCGCGGGGCGCGCACGTCTTCGGCGAGCACCCGCCCCAGAGCGTCCAGGATGGGGACCTTCTCCGCCCCCAGGGGAGCTACGTGGGCGAGGATGGTCTCGATGGCCTCTTCGACGCTGATCATCCGCCCGCCTCTTCCGCATCCGCGAGGAATCCGTCTCCGAGGTTATATAACATCCTAACACGCCCTCTCTCATCCTCTCAACGCGGGCGGGCGCTCGGCAGAAAAAAGCGGGGGCCGCCCCGCGCGGCCCCCGCCCGGTTCCTTTGCCCTTGGAAGCGCTTCGTCTAACCCTTCACCACCTCGAAGGGGATGATCCCCGGGATGAACCACCCCTCCCACATCTGGTCCACCTTGGCCTGGAAGTGGCGGAAGTCCTCCTCGGTGAAGTGGTAGAAGCGGCCCTGCTTCTCGAGGTACTCCCGGACGGGCTTGCGGGGCTTCTTCCCGTAGACCATCCGGGCGGTGGGGCCGGTGAAACGGAGCTTGCCGTCCTCGATCTCATAGAGGGGCCAGAGGCCCGTCTCCACCGCCAGCTCCCCGAGCTCATGGGAGTAGTAAGGGTCGTAATCCCATCCCTTGGGGCAGGGGTCGAGGGTGTGGATGAAGGTGGGCCCTCCGATGGAGAGCCCCTTGCGCACCTTGTCGATGAGGTCGGCGGGGTAGGAGGCGTCTCCCGTCGCCACGTAGCGGCACTCGGGGTGGCCGGTGGCCAGAAGGGGCGCGAAGTTCTTCTTCCATCGCCGGTTCATGATGCGCACCTTCTTGCCCGCCGGGCTGAAGGTGCTGAAAGCGCCCCACGGCGAGGAGCCCGAGACCTGGATGTCGGTGTTGGCGTAGGACTCGTTGTCGTAGAGGAGCACCAGGTGGTTGTATTCGGGGTGCGTCAGGGAGGCCGAGATGGCCGAGAGGCCCATGTCCACCCCGCCGCCGTCGCCGCAGAAGGAGATGATGTTGATGGGCTCCTTCGCCATCTTCCCCTTGCGCATGAGGGCCCGAAGGCCCGCCGCCGTGCCCGTGGCCGCCGAGCCGCTGGAGCCCAGCTGGGTGTGCATCCAGGGCACCACCCAGGGGGTGCTGTAGTAGGTGGTGTTGGCCACGTACATGCAGCCGGTGCTGCCCAGGATGATGGTCCGGGGACCGGCGGCCTTCGCCATGAGCTTCATGACGAGGGCGCTCTCGCAGCCCTGACAGGTCCGGTGGCCGGAGGTGAAGTACTCCTCCACCAGCTTCAGCGGGATCTGCCGGATGTTCTTGACGGGGTCCAGCTTCTGGGTTTCCGTGACCATGGCTATTCCCCTCTCACGCCGATCCAGGTGATGGGCTTCTCCACCTCTCCCTTCTCGGCCGACTCCAGGACCTGATCGAGCATCCCCATCGCGTCCTCGATGCTGATCTCGCGCCCGCCCAGTCCCGCGATGAAGCCCTGGACGAGGGGGCGGCGGGGCGCATCGTAGAGGACGGAGCGGACCTCGTGGTAGAGCACGCCCGCGTAGTTGGCCGAGCCGAGGGAGTAGTCGCGATCCACCACGCCCACGGCGGCGAAGCGTCCCAGCAGCTCCTGCATCTCGGGGGCCGGGAAGGGGCGGAACCACTTCAGGCGGACGAAGCCCACCCTCTTCCCCTGCTCGCGCATGCGCCGGATGGCCACCTTGACGGGCAGGCCCAGGGTGCCCATGCCGAAGAGGACCACCTCGGCGTCGTCCACCATGTACTCCTCATGGAAGGGGTGCTCCCCCCGGCCGAAGATGCGCCGGAAGTCCTCGTGGGCCGCGAGCAGCACCTCCCGGGCTCGGCGCATCCCGTTGTCGCTCTGCTTGCGCATCTCCATCAGCCAGTCTTCGTTCACCTGGGGCGCGATGGTGATGGGGTTGTCCGGGTGGAGGAGGAGCTCGCCGCGGTCGTAACGGGGCAAGAACTCCTTCACCTTCTCCTGGGAGGGGACCTTCACGATCTGCTGGCTGTGGGTGAGGAAGGCCCCGTCCATGGCGATGGCGCAGGGGAGGAACACCCGCTTGTCCTCGGCCACCCGGTAGGCCATGAGGCCCATGTCGAGGGCCTCCTGGGCGGTGTCCACCCAGCAGAGCAGCCAGCCCAGGTCGCGCACCGCCAGCGCGTCGTTGTGCTCGGTGCCGAAGGCGCCCGGGTCGTCCAGGGCGCGGTTTCCCACCAGGGCCACCACGGGGAGGCGCAGCCCCGCCGTCACGGCCAGGGCCTCCATGGCGTAGAACCAGCCCACCCCGCTCGAGCCCGCGAACACGCGCGCGCCCACGGCGCAGGCGTGCTTCACGATCTCGAACTGGCTGTGCTCGCTCTCGGCCACGATGTACTCGGCGTCCATGTCGCCGCTGGCGATCATCTTGGACACATACTGCATCACCGTGTCGTAGGGGCGGATGGGATAGGCCGTGATCACGTCCACGTCCGCCAGCCGGGTGACGTGGGCGATGGCCTCGCTCCCGCTGATGAGCTCCTCTCGCTCCGCCCCCGGGGCCTTAGTCTCGACTGCAGTTGCCATCTCCTCGCTCCTCTCCGCCCGGGGCTCAGGCGCTCTTCAGCTCGCCGAAGGCCCCCGCCCAGCCCGTGACGGGGTGGCGGTTCTCCACCTTGCCCGCCGCGATCTTCTCCTGGGCCCATTGCCGGTAGGCCTCCGGATCCTTCTTCCACATGACGTACTGGCTCTCTCGGTCCGCGAAGACCGTCTCATTCACCATGGTGATGCAGCCCCGGACGGGGCAGATGGCTTCGCACACCCCGCACCCGCAGCAGGCCTCCACGTTGGCGTCATAGTAGTACTCCGGGGTGACGTCGAAGCAGGAGTCGGGGCAGGCGATCCAGCACAGGGTGCACTTGGTGCACTTGTCGAACTGCACCACGGGCCGCATGGTCCGGGTGCTCCACTTCCTGAAGTAGGGGTTGCGGTCGGGCTGGTAGCCCCCCTCCATGTCGGGGAAGTTGTGTCCCGCCCCAATGCCCTCTACGGCCAGACCCTCCCGCATCTCCTTCCAGGTGAGGAGGTCGAAGCGGAAGGGCTCCTCGGGGTCCCCCTCTCCGGGCGAAACGGGGTGTTTCTTCACGTCCTCGTACGAGCCCCGCGCGCTCTCCACCAGGGCCTCGTCGTCCTTGAGGTTCTCCCGGATGGCCTGCTCCATGGAGCTCATGCTCACCAGCTCGGGGCAGACCTTCACCGCGGCCCCGAGCACCCGGGCGTCGGTATGGTCGTCCTTGTAGACCCAGAGCCCCGCGAAGCTGGCATCCCCCTTCACGATGGCCAGGTTATAGGGGCGGTCGGAGCGGTGGATGTGGGGGATGAGGTCCTGGGGCTCCTTGTCCGAGGCGACGAGGACCGTCCCCCCCTCCTTCGTGAGCTTGTTGATGGGCTGAAGCCCGTACCAGCCCCAGCTCTCCACCCCCTTGCAGAGGGTGTCGTCCAGCACGATGGACACGTCCACCTGCCCTTCCTTGGGCTCGTACCGGGCCGCGACCTCCTGGAGCTCCTCCTGGGTTGCCGCCACGTAGGCGAACTGCTTGGCGGGGATGCCGTTGCGCTCGGGGGAGTCGCCGTAGCGGCCGAAGCTGATGCCGTACTTCCCCTCCTTGCGCGCGGCCAGGACGATGCTCCGGCTGATCTTGGTCGCGAGCTGCTTCTGGAAGACACCGCGGTAGACAATCTCGACGGCTGTGATTCCCACTGACTCACCTCCTCGCTACGCCCGCGCCGGGTCCCCCTCCGAGCGGGTCGGCTCCTCCCGGCTCCCTCTCCTTCCTCCGCGGGCCGGCACCCGAGCGCCTTCGCCTCCGCACGGGCTCATCGGCCAGCATCAACGGACGGGAGGCGGAAAGGGCAAACTGTTCCTCCGCACCCTCGGCCATGGCGATGGCTTCTCCGATCTCCCTGAGGTGTTGTCCCATGGCGGCCCGGGCCCCTGCCGCGTCCCCTCTCTCGATGCAGGAGAGGATCTTCCGGTGGCCCGCCAGCGAGCGCCGGGGCCTTCCCCCCGTCTGGAGATACGCCTCGCGGCTCCGCCTCAGCAAATCCAAAATCGCGTAAGTGAGCCGCAGCAACACCCTGTTGCGGCCCACCTCGGCGATGGTCAGGTGAAAGTCGGTGTCCATCTGGACGCCGCTCTCGCCCCGGGCAATGGCCTCCTCCTGGCGGTCGAGGATCTGGCGCAGGCGCTCCAGCTCTTCCCCCGTGGCGCGCTCCGCCGCCAAGGCCGCTAGGTGGGGCTCAAGCACCTCCCGCGCTTCCATGAGGTCGTTGAGACCCCCCCGCTCGTGCTGCAGGAGCCGGGCCAGGGGGCCCACGAAGGCCTCCGCGCTCCGTCCCACGACGAAAGTGCCGTGACCCACCCGGCTCATCACTAGGCCCATCGCCTCGAGCTGCTGGAGGGCGGCGCGCACCGTGGCCCGGCTCACCTGGAAGGCCTGCGCCAAATCGCGCTCGGAGGGGAGCTGGTCCCCTACCCGCAGACGGCCCTCTTCAATGAGGCGGGAGAGCTGGCGCACCACGTCCTCGTACACCTTGGTGCGCCGAACCGCCTGGAAAAGCATCGCCATTGAACCCCACCCCGAGAGGGGATATGCGGTGGTAGAACCACTAGGCCATTTTAATATCTAAGCTCGAAGGGGATGTCAAGGAGAAATTGTGAGTCGGACACGGTAAAAAAGGTCTAATCCGCTGATTTTGCAGATTTTGTAAAGACACTCGCCCTGGCTTTTCAGATGGGCAGGGCGCGTCTCCAGTGGTCCGACCCAAAGACCACTGGAGAGCATCCCGCTCCTCCGGGCCCGGCCTGGAACGCCTCCGGCTCTCCCTCGGGTGGAAACCCTCCTAGAGAGCGGATGAGGTGATGGGTTTTCCGATCCCCTTGAAGGCGACGGCGATCTCATCGGCCGCGCGCGCGACGGCCTCCGCAGCCTCCTGGGCGCGTGCCCGGCTCCGCTCGGCGGCCTGCCGCGCCGACTCCGCCGCCCGCTCCTTCGCGTCGGCGGCGAAGGCACTGGCCTGGGCGGCGAACTCGGCCGCCTCGCTCGCTGCGAGTTTGGCCTGCTCCACCGCGGCCACGGCCATATCGTTGGCCCTCTCGAGCATCTGCTTCACCGCCTGATCGGCCTTCTCGAAGGCTCCCCCCCGCTTGTGCTTGACCGCCTCAGCCGCGTGGCCCAGGGCCCTCTCCACCGCCGCCATCGCCCGGGCTGCCGACCGCGCAGCCGCTTCATAGGCCTCGGCGGCGGAGGGCATCTGGGGCACTTGGATGGGAACACGGAGGCCCGCCAGGATGGGGAGTTTGGGAGCCGTCTCCGCCTTGGGCTCCCTCCCGGCCCTGGGGGCGGCGAGGTGCACCGTCGGATTTACCATTTTGTTGAGCGCTTCATCGGCAGGAGAAAGCCTCAGGCTCTCGGGCAAGGGGGCAAGGTCGCACCCAAAATATTCCCTTCGCAAAGGAAGGTAGTCTCGGACGTGGTCCACGCGCAACCCGCTGGCCCCTCCGGACATCGGGTGCATGCCCTTGGACACGGCAAACCTTTGGAAGAGGCTGCGGGCAAAAATGTAAAAGAGCTCGGCCAGGACCCCGTTTTTTCTGTAATTCCCCCGGCGCAGGTCGGAGATTATATGGCCGGCGGAGTAAAACTCCCGGTAGCAGCGGAAAAGCAGCCCCGTTAGCTGCTCCCATGTCAGGTGAGGGTGCTGCCACGTGGGGCATGTGGCGTCAAAGCGGTCGAGATTCTGCTCCGTAATCAACCCCCGGGCCCGGAAGTCATCGTACTGCTCCGTACCCGGGCAAGGGCAGAGGATGTAAAACCAAGCGACCGTCGGATCCAACTCCCGTAGAACCTGGAGGTGGCCCAGAACTTCTTCTTCGGTATCCTCGGGGAAACCGATGATGTTTGAGAAGTGAGGGTCGATGCCGAACTGGCGGCAGAGCCGGATGATCTCCTCGTATTGCTCGGGGCGGTTCTGGAATTTCCTCGCAGCTTTCAGGGTCTTTGGGTTGAAGGATTCCACGCCGACGAAAATCTGATTGCAGCCCGCTCGCCCGAGGAGTTCCACCAGGTCCGGCTGCCGCGCGATTTGCGCATCGCACTGACAGAAAAATCGCAAATTGAGACGGGCTTCGATCATCGCCCCCAAGAGCTCTCTGACCTCAGAGTACTTGTTGAGGTTATCCGAGGTGAACATAATATATCTGACGCCGGCGGCCTGGGCCCTTCGGAGACTCTCTATGGTGGTCTCAATGCTCTGGCTGCGCACTCTTCGTCCGGCGATTTTGATCACAGAGCAGAAATTACACAAGAAGGGACAACCACGGGCAGGATAGACGCCAAGCTGACGCACTATATATCGATCTAGCTCCTTTTTGCTGGGCGGAGTGATGACCGGGCTATCGAGCGTCTGCGCCCAGCGCTGATCGGCCCCGTACACCGGCTGGAGCTCTCCCCGAACCGCATCCATCAGGATCTGCCGCCAGATCATCTCCGCTTCGGCCAAAGCAAAGCTCACACCCCGATCGTGAAAATCAGAGGTGTCACACGTCATCGGATGCGGCCCGCCCATGACGCAATGTTGTGTTCCGTGCTTGCGAGCATACGCTGCCAGGTCCAGGGCGCGCTGAAATTGGTGGCTCTGCACTCCGACGAGTGCGAGTAACGTCGTGGAGCCCGCCTCTCCTCCGAGGAGTTTCAGGTAACCGAGGTCGGGTTGTACATATTCGTCGACTGTGTGAACTTCGGTTGCACAGCCTTCCACCACCGGCGGGGTCATGCTGGCGATGTGGTAAAGCGTGGTGTTAGGCATGAATCCCTTCTTGAACCTTTCCACGAACCCATCCGTTGCGTATTTGCTGGGCTTTACCAAAACGACACGGAGCTTCCTCATCGCTCCTCCTTTCTCGACGTTTCGCCCACGTTGCCCGGCCCGCCGTCAGCGTCGCTCCCGTCTCGAAGCTCTGTACCTCCTTCTCGCCGGGCGCCAACGCGCGGCCAGCCGTTGCGACGTCGACGGCCACAAAATTGGCCCAAACCTATCAGCGGGCTTCTGCCCGTGTCAAGCGCGAATTGGCGCCCTTGCTGGCCCCCCGGCAGACTGTTAGAGTGGCCCCGTGGGGAGGTGAGGAGGTCGGAGATGGGAGAGAGTTCGCGGCCGGGGGGACGTCTTCGGAGCCTCGCGCTGCTCACCTTCGGCCCACTCGGTGGAACACTGGTACATAGGCATGGTCGGCCCCGCGGTCTTTAGGTTCCCTGCGAGCTATGTCCGGACGCAAGACGCAGAGCCCCCGAGATAGGTGGGCCGCGCTCGTCGGCGGGCCAGCCCGCGGCGAGGCAGGCGAGGCGCTGGGGTTCAAAGAGCCCGAGCGCGCCCTCCTGATCCTCCGCGACCTCGAACGCATCCCCGGCTTCCCCGGAGCCTCCCACCCTTTCCGCCGGCGCCTCCTCGCCGCCGTGGCCGAGAGCCCCGACCCCGACCGCGCCCTCGCCAACCTCGAGCGGCTGCTCCGGGAGGGCGAGGACCCGGAGGGCCTGATGCGCCGGCTGAAGAGACGGGCCGACCTGCTGGGAGCCCTCGTGACCCTCTGCGCCGCAAGCCAGCTCCTGGCCGATACCCTCCTGCGCCACCCGGAGCACCTCCCCTGGCTGCTGCGGCCGAGTGTGCTGGATCGCCCCCGTCCCCGGGCAAAGATGGCCCGCGAGCTCGCCCGCTGGGTGCAGGCCGCGCCCGACCTCTCCACTGCCCTCGAAGCGGTGCGGCGTTTCAAGGGACGCGAGTACCTCCGGATCGGCCTCCGGGACCTCCTCCGCAAGGCGGACTTCGTCGAGACCACCCGGGCCCTCTCCGACCTGGCCGACCTGTGCCTCGACGCCCTCTGGCCCCTCTTCTACCGAGAGCTGGTGGAGGGCCACGGTCGCCCTCGCTTCAAGGACGCCGCGGGGCGCCGGCACCCGTGCCGCTTCGCCGTCCTGGCCCTGGGGAAGTTGGGGGGACGGGAGCTCAACCTCAGCTCCGACATCGACCTCCTCTACCTCTACTCCTCCGATGAGGGGATGACCTCGGGCGTCCCGAACGGCCCGGGGCGTGGGCGCCGGGGGCAGGTGAGCAACCACCTCTTCTTCACCCGTCTGGCCCAGCAGCTGACCGAGGCCATGAGCGAGCCCACGGCGGAGGGCCACCTTTTTCGGGTGGACCTGCGTCTTCGGCCCGAGGGGAGGAGCGGGGACCTGGTCTACTCCCTCCGCAGCTACGAGATCTACTACGAGTCCTGGGGCGAGACCTGGGAGCGCCAGGCCCTCATCAAGGCGCGCCCCGCGGCGGGGGACCGGGAGCTCGGCCGGCGGTTCTTGGAGACGGTGCGTCCCTTCGTCTACCGCCGCACCCTGGACCTGGGTGCCCTCAGCGAGATCCGGGCCATGAAGGACCGCATCAACCGCAGCCTCGCGGCCCGGGGCGACGGGGAGAGAGACGTCAAGCGGGGCGGGGGAGGCATCCGGGAGGTGGAATTCATCGTCCAGGCCCTGCAACTCATCTACGGAGGACGCGAGCCCATCCTCCAGAGCCCCGGGACGTTGGAGGCCCTCCGCGCTGTCGAGATGCTGGGCCTGCTCCCCATGGCGGACTGCGCCGCCCTCCGGGATGCCTATGTGTTCCTGCGCGACCTGGAGCACCGCCTCCAGGTCACCCACGGCCGCCAGACCCACTCCCTCCCGGGGGACCCCCACGCCCTGCGGGTGCTGGCCCGAAAGATGGGCTTCGCGGGGGGTGAGGAGGACGAGGCGGAGGCCTTCCGCCGCGCCCTCGAGCGCCACCAGGCCCAGGTGAGACGTGTCTTCGGAGGCCTCTTCCGCCACACCCCCCTGGACGCAAGGGGGGAGCGCCCTCTCTCCTCTCCCACCCTGGGCGACGCCCTCGCCCCCGAGGAGCTCGGCCGATACAACTTCCGCGACCCGCGCTCGGCGAGCGACCACCTGCGCCTCCTCCGCAACGGGGCCCCCTTCGCGCATGTGAGCGCCCGGTCCAAGAGGCTCTTCGACCGCCTCCTGCCCCATTTCCTGGGCCTCTCCTGGCAGCTCGCGGACCCAGACCTGGCGGTGGTGAACTGGCAGAGGTTCGTCGAGGCGACGGGAGGTCGCGAGGCCCTCTTCTCCCTCCTGGCCGAGCACCCCCGCATCTTCGAGGTCCTCATGCACCTGTTCGCCACCAGCGAGCACCTCTCGGGGGCGCTCTTCCGACAGCCCGAGTTGCTGGACGGCCTCCTGGACCCGGAGCCCCTCACACGATCCCCCTCCGCCGCAAAGTTGCGGGAGCAGGTCGCCCGCATTCTTGCCGCCCCCCGCTCGCGGGAGGGCTCTCTGCGGGCCCTGTGGCGGTTCAAGGAGGCAGAGGAGCTCGCCATCGGGATGCGGAGCATCCTGGGCGAGGCGGACGTGGTGGCCACCATGGCCGACCTCACCCGCCTGGCCGAGGTCTGCCTGGGTGCGCTGCTTGAGATGGGAACGCGGGAGCTCGGCCGCCGCTATGGCGAGCCCTGGGCCGAGGGAGATGGAGGGCCCGCCCAGTTCGCCCTCATCGGCCTGGGCAAGCTGGGCAGCGGGGAGCTCAACTTCGGCTCTGACCTTGACCTGATGTTCGTTTTCTCGGGGCCGGGCTCCACCTCGGGCCGCTGGCAGGGGGCGGCCTCCCGGGAGCGGCCTCTCTCCAACTACGATTTCTATGCGCGGCTGGCCGCCTGGGTGGTGGACGCGGCCGCCGGGGCGCCGGCCGCCGGGGCGGGCTACCGGGTGGACCTGCGACTTAGGCCCGAGGGGCGGCGGGGGCCCCTCGTCCTGCCCCTGGCCGAGTTCGAGCCCTTCTACCGCGAGCGGGCCGAGACCTGGCAGCGCCAGATGCTGGTGCGCGCCCGCCCGGTGGCGGGCTCAGCCGCGCTGGGGGAGGCCTTCATGGAGCTCACCCGGCGGTTCGTCTATGAATCTCCCCTTGCGGGGGAGACGGCGGCCTCCATCGACCGCATGCGGGGCCGGATGGAGCGGGAGCTCGCGCGCGAGAGCGAGACCCACCGGGACATCAAGCTCGGCCGGGGGGGCATGGCAGACATCGAGTTTGCGGTCCAGTACCTGCAGCTTCGCTTCGGCTCCGCGCATCCGGAGCTGCGCGAACCCCACACCCTGCACGCCCTCCGGGCCCTCAAGGCCCTCGACCTCCTGCCCGGGGAAGAGGCGGCGACGTTCGAAGAGGCCTATCTCTTCCTGCGCTGCTCGAAAATCGCCTCCGCATCGGCTCCAACCGCCCCCTCCACGCCTTCCCCGAGGAGCCCGAGCAGATCGAGAGGCTGGCCCTCCAGATGGGCTACCGCGACGACCGGGAGGGGAGCGCCCAGGCGAAACTGCTTGCCGACTACGAGCGCCACACCTCCGGCGTCCGGGAGCTTTACCAGAGGGTCTTCGCCCGCTCCCCTTGACCCCCCTTTCCCCGCTGGGCTACCCTCGCGCCGGTCGATCCTTCCAGGGGAGTCAGGGTGCAGGTCAACGGGGCACGCCTCCGGGAATCCCTCCAAGCCATGGCCCGGGTGGGCGCCACGCCGGGAGGCGGGGTGGAGCGCCTGGCGCTCAGCGAAGCGGACCGCCAGGGGCGAGACCTGCTGCGCCGGTGGATGGAGGAGGCGGGCCTCCAGGTGAGCGTGGACGAGATGGGGAACATGTTCGGCCGGCGGCGGGGCCGGGAGGATTCTCTCCCCCCCATCCTCGCAGGCTCCCATCTGGACACCGTCCCCCGGGGGGGGAAGTTTGACGGCGCCCTAGGGGTGCTGGCCGCTCTCGAGGCCATCCGCACCCTCGACGACCGGGGCGTGGAGACCCGGAGGCCCATTGGGGTGGTGAACTTCACCAACGAGGAGGGCGCCCGTTTCCAGCCTGCCATGATCGGGAGCGGGGTGCTGGCCGGGGCCTTCTCCCTCCCCTACGCGCATAGCCGAGCCGACGGAGAGGGGAAGACGCTGGGGGAGGAACTCGAGCGGGTGGGCTACAAGGGGGAGGTCTCCTGCGCCGCCCGGCCCATCGGGGGATATCTGGAACTGCATGTGGAGCAGGGCCCCGTCCTCTCCTCCGGGGGGGTCTCCATCGGCGTGGTGGAGGGGATTTACGGCATCACCTGGATGCGGGTGGTCCTGGAGGGGGAAGCCGACCACGCGGGCCCCACCCCCATGGAGATGCGGAAGGACGCCCTGGTGGCCGCGGCAAAGGTGGTGCTCTCGGCCCAGAGCCTCCCGCGCCGCTTCGGGGGCGAGATGGTGGCCACGGTGGGCTCCCTCGCCGTGGAGCCGGGGGCGATCAACGTCATCCCCGGGGCGGTACGCTTGACGGTGGACCTTCGCTGCCCCGACGCCATGCGCCTGGAGCAGGCCCAGGAGATCCTCATCAACGACATCCACAACGCCGCCCGGTGCGAGGGCTGCCGCGTCCACGTGGAGCACCTCTGGACGAGCCCCCCCACCTCCTTCGACCCCGGCGTGGTGACGGCTGTGGAGGCGGCCTGCCGGGAGCTGGGTTACTCCTTTCGCCAGATGGGCAGCGTTGCGGGGCACGACGCCAAGTACATGGCCGACCTCGGGCCGGCGGGGATGATCTTCGTGCCCAGCCAGGGGGGGAAGAGCCACTGCGAAGGAGAGGCCACAGAGTGGGAGGACGTCGAGCGCGGAGGGAACGTCCTGCTCGAGGCCCTCTGGCGGCTGGCCGAGGAGGGATGAAGGAGGATGCCCATGAGCGGGGGTAAGGTCCGCTGGAGAGGGGGCGCCCGATGCGCCGCCATGCTCAGTTTCGATGTGGACGGGGAAACCCTCTGGATGGCGCGCGACCCCGCCCTGGAGAGACGCCCTCTCCACATGGGGATGGGCGCCTACGGGCCAAGAGAGGGCGTCCCCCGCATCCTGCGGTTCTTGGACCGCTATGGCTTGCCGGCCACCTTCTTCATCCCGGGCTGGACGGCCGAGCGCTACCCCGACATGGTGAAGGCGGTGGTGGAGGCCGGCCACGAGGTGGGCCACCACGGCTACCTCCACGAGAAACCCTTCTTCCTCTCCGGCCCGGAGGAGGAGGAACGCCTCCTGGTCCGGGGGCTGGAGGCCCTGGAGCGCGTGGCGGGGGTGAAACCCAAGGGCTCCCGCACCCCCTCGTGCGACCCGAGCGCCCACACCATGGGGCTGCTGGCCAAGCACGGCATCCTCTACCACAGCAACCTGATGGACGCCGACCTGCCCTACCACCACCCGGAGGGGTTGGTGGAGCTGCCCACCTGCTGGCCCCTGGACGACTTCATCTTCTTCGGCTTCAGCTCCATCCCCCCCATCGGCCACGGCATCCGAAGCCCCCAGGAGGTCTACAACATCTGGGTGGAGGAGTTCGAAGGGGTGTACGAGGAAGGGGGGTTCTACAACCTGATGATGCACCCCCAGGTCATCGGCCGACCCCACCGGATGCGGATGGTGGAGCGCTTGGTGGGGCACATGCTGGGGAAGGGAGATGTCTGGTTCTGCTGGGGAGGGGAGCTAGCAGAGTACTGGGCGGAGCACAATCCCTAGCGGCCCCGAAGAACAAAGCCCCGGGGGAGCCGGACTCCCCCGGGGCTCTTCCGCTTCCGCGAGCGCCTTAGCCGCTCCGGCCTAAGCGCTTCACGCGGATGGCCTTGGGCCCCCGGGGATCCTGCTGGATATCGAACTCCACCGCCTCCCCCTCGGTGAGCGTGCGGAAGGCATCGCCCTGGATGGCCGAGAAGTGCACGAACACGTCCGCGCCACCTTCCTGGGCGATGAATCCGAACCCCTTCGCCTCATTGAACCATTTCACAGTCCCGCGCGCCATCGCTCTCCCTCACCTCCTTCCTTCGAAATTTCTCCCGTGTCATGGCGCGTCGCGGGATCCGAAAAAAAACCGCGAGGCCGGTGTCGGACCTCGCGGTTTCCACTCCTTCGGATAACCTTCGTACGGCGCCCTGACAGCTGGCAGACGAAATTACAGCACGCTCGCGCCCCCGTGTCAACCTTTTTTTCCCCGCGGGCCTCCCCGCCCCTTACAGGTCGAAATAGAGGGCGAACTCGTAGGGGTGGGGGCGGAGCCGCATCTGGTCCACCTCTCTTTCCCGCTTGTAGTTCAACCACGTCTCGATGAGGTCCTCGGTGAACACGTCCCCCTTGAGCAGGTAGTCGTGGTCCCGCTCCAGGCAATCCAGCACCTCCGCCAGGGAGGGCGGCGTCATCTTGACGTGGGCCTTCTCCTCGGGCTCGAGCTCGTAGAGGTCCTTGTCGATGGGGTCGGGGGGGACGATCCGGTTCTCGATGCCGTCCAGGCCCGCCATGAGCATCGCCGCGAAGCAGAGGTAGGGGTTACACGCGTTGTCGGGGCAGCGGTACTCGAGGCGTTTCACCTTCTCGCTCTTCGAGTACATGGGGATGCGGACGCAGGCGCTGCGGTTGCGCTGGGAGTAAATGAGGTTGATGGGCGCCTCGTAGCCCGGCACCAGGCGGCGGTAGCTGTTGGTCGTGGGGGCCACGAGGGCCAGGAGGGAGGGGGAGTGGTGGAGGAGGCCCCCAATGTAATAGAGGGCCGTCTGGCTCACGTCCCCGTAGGTCCCCGCCTGGAAGAAGATGTTCCGGTTCCGCTTCCAGATGCTCTGGTGTGTGTGCATGCCCGAGCCGTTGTCCTGGAAGATGGGCTTGGGCATGAAGGTGGCCGTCTTGCCGTGGCGGCGGGCCACGTTCTTCACCACGTACTTGTACTTCATGACCTTATCGGCCATGTTCACCAGGGTGTCGAAGCGCATGTCCATCTCCCCCTGGCCGGCCGTGCCCACCTCGTGGTGGTGGACCTCCACGGGCACTCCGATGGACTCGAGCGCCAGCACCATCTCGCTGCGGATGTCCTGGAGGCTGTCGGTGGGGGGCACGGGGAAGTAGCCCTCCTTGTAGCGGGGCTTGTAGCCCAGGTTGGGCATCTCCTCCGTCCCGCTGTTCCAGGCGCCCTCGGCCGAATCGATGAAGTAGAAGCCGTGGTTGTAACTCTGGTCGAAGCGCACGTCGTCGAGGATGTAGAACTCCAGCTCGGGCCCGAAGTAGGCGGTGTCGCCGATCCCGGTGGCGGCGAGGTAGCGCTCCGCCTTCTGGGCCACGTAGCGCGCGTCGCGGCTGTAGACCTGGAGGGTGACGGGGTCCTTCACGTTGCAGTTCATGGAGAGGGTGGGTTCCTCCAGGAAGGGGTCGATGAAGGCGGTCTTGGGGTCGGGGATGAGGAGCATGTCGCTCTCTTCGATGGTCTGGAACCCCCGGATGCTGGACCCGTCGAAGCCGATCCCCTCCTCGAACACCTCCGGCGTGAGCTCCCGCGCCGGGATGGAGAAGTGCTGCCAGAGGCCGGGCATGTCGATGAATTTCAGGTCCACGATCTTGGCCCCGCTCTCCTTGACCAGCTTCAGCACCTCCTGGCGCTCGTTCCTCCCTCTGGGCCGTCTCGCCGCGCGTGCCATGCACCATCCTCCCCCGTATGGGTCCCACCGTCGGGCGCGCCCCCTCC
>JBHIBR010000002.1:0-16550 GCA_046759145.1 Nitrospinota bacterium
TCATCCAGGGTGCGGAACACCAGGACATTTTCGTGCTCCCGCCCGGGGATGGGGGGCAAAGAGGCGCGGGCCCCCGCGCCGATGAGGAGCTTGTCGTAGGGGTAGGTCCGCCCGTCGGCGCACTCCACCCTCTTCGCCTCAGGCCGGATGGCGACGGCCGGGTTTCCAAGCGCCACCTCGAGGCGCGCATCGGCGAGGAGGGGTGGAGGCGTCATGAAAATATCCTCCTCCCTCACGTGGCTTGCCAGGACGTGGTGGAGGGAGGTCGGGGTGTAGGGGGGATAGGCCTCCGCGCAGAGGACCACTACCCGGTGGTCCTCGCGGGAGGCGAGGAGCGCTTTGAGGGTTGCGACGCTGGCGGCGCTCCCGCCTATGAGGACGTAGCGCGCAGCCACCATTTCATCCCCGCCCTCACGCCACCTCCTGGCGGGCGATGCGGCGGGCCCGCGCGGAGGCGGTGAGCGGTTGCGCCTCCCCGAACTCCAGCGCCCGGGGCACGCAGAACTTGACGCACTCGGGCTCTCCCCCGCAGAGGTCGCACTTGTCCGCCACCCCCATCTCGAGATAGAAGTGCATCACCCCGAAGGGGCAGCCCACCAGGCACATCTTGCAGCCGATGCACTTGGCCCGATGGAGGTCCACAAGCCCGGTGCTGCCGTTCACTCGCAGCGCCCCCGTCGGACACACCGCCTCGCAGGGGGCGTCGGCGCACTGGTAGCAGGCGAACGGCAGGTAGATCCCCTCTTCGGGGAATATGCTCACCTGGATGCGCGAGTGGGCCGGGTTGAAGGCACCCCGCTGGCGCATGGAGCAAGCCAGCTCGCACATGTGGCAGGCCGTGCACCGATCGGGGTGAACGAGAAGGCTCTTCGCCCGCTCGGCCACGGAGGAGTCCCCGCCCCTTCGGGGGCGCCCATCCCTAACGGGCGGCGCAGGGGTTGGCCGCCCGCGGGGCGGGGGGATTGTAAGCCAAATAGTCCTCCTTCACGACCACCCGCGCCCTCTCCCGCAGCTTCCCGATGAACTGGGCGAAGAAGAGGTCTTGTTTCCGCTGGAGGAGGAGGCGACGCAACTCCTCCTTCTTCTCCGCGAAGGACTTCTCCTCGGGCGGGGCGAAGCCTTCCACCCGGACGAGGAGCGCGCCCCCCGCCACCTCTTCCACAAAGCTCTCCCCCGGCCGGGCGCGGAAGGCCCGCCGGATGAGGTCCAGCTCCCGCGCCAGCTCCCTGGGCGGGGCGCCTCGCGTGAAGGGCGCGGCCCTCTCGACCGCCCGCTTCTCCACCCCCGCCAGGGACTCCAACCTCTCGCCCCTCTGGAGCCTCTCACGCCATGCGCGCGCGCGCTTGCGGGCGAGCTCCTCCGCCCGGACCTCCCGGAGGCGGCCCTCCACCTTGGCGCGGACCGCGTCGAGCTTCGGAAGGGCGGAGGGCCGGACCTCGAGGAGCTTCACTATCACCGTCCCCCGGAGCCCCCCCAGGGCACGGCTGATGCCGCCCTTCTTCCCCACGCTGAAGGCCGCCCGCGCCAGGAGGGCGGGCTCGGGGAAGCCCGCCGGAGGGGAACCCTCTGGGAAGAACCCCGTGGTCCCGCTCTGAAGCCAGGCTTCTTTTCGGGCCCCCGGGTCCCTGCCCTCCCGCCAGGCGATGCGCAATTCCAGCGCCTCCTCCCGTTCCCGGTCCCGGGCTTTCTGCGCGCGCAAGCCCGCTTCCAACTGCGGGCGAACCTCCTCAAAGGGCTTGGTGCCCGCGGGAGTTTTCTCCTCCACCTTCAACAGGTGGTAGCCGTACGGCGTCCGAACGGGCCCCCCCACCTCTCCCCGCTTGAGGGAGAAAAGAGCCCGCTCGAAGGCCGGGTCGAACTCTCCCCGGCTCACCCGGCCCAGGTCCCCTCCCTTCTCACGCTCCGGCCCCTCGGAGTGCTCCCGCGCGATGGCCGCGAAGTCCGCCCCCGCGCGCAGCTTCTCCAGGAGCTCCCGGGCCCTCTTCTCGACCGCCCGGGCCTTCTCCGGCGGGGCGTCGGGCGGGAGCTTCAGCAGGATGTGGCGGCCGCGGACCACCTCCGTGGTCGCGTACTCTGCGCGGTGGACCTCGTAGTAAGAGCGCAGTGCTTTCTCCGAAACCTTGGCGGCGGCGGCGAGCTTCTCCCGGTCCAAGAAGAGGTAGGCGACCTTGCGGCGGGGGGGCGTGCGGAACTCCTCCTTGTGTTTTTCGAAATACTGCGCCACTTCCTTCGGCGAGAACGAGAGCCCCTTCTGGAACTCCCCCGACCGGAAGCGCACGTAGCTCACCCGCACCTTCTCCGTCAGCCGCCGGTGGGCTTCCCGCAGCTCGCCCTCGCTCACCCATATACCCACGGCGAGGTAATCGCGTAGCTTCTGCACCAGCAGGATGCGCCTCTGCTGCGCCTCGAAGTCGGCAGGACGGATGCGGTTGAGCTCCAGGACCCGGTGGTATTGGTCTAGGTCGAAACGCCCCCCTCGCTGAAAGGCCGGGATCGACCAGATGGCCGCCGAGAGCTCCGCGTCGCTCACCACGAAGCCCAGCTCCCTCGCCGCCCACAGCTCGAGCCGCCCGGCGATGAGCTCCTCCAGGGCCCGGCCCCGCAGGTTGAGCCGGCTCGCCAGCTCCTCGGAGAAGGCCTCCCCCAGCTGGCGGCGCAACCCCTCGAGGCGCTGCCGATAGACCCCCTCCACCTCGGCCGCCGTGATGGGGAGGCCCTCCACCAGGGCCACCACCCGGCCCCCCAGGCCGGCACCCGGGCCGCGCAAAATGGAGGAGCCGCCCCAGAGGACGAAGGTCAGGGCCACGATGAGGAGCACCCCGCGGAGGGCCCAGGACTTTCCCTTTTCGCGCATGAATTTCAACATACTGGATCCTCCCCCGGGACCGGTGGACGGATCGTACTTTGGAAGCCCCCTCTGCGCAAGGTTCCCTGTGCGCCCTGCGCCGGGAGGGCCAACCTAACGGCCTAATTTCTAAGGTTATTGTTGCACTGACGGGGGGGCTCTGCTACCATGGCGCGGATTTGGGCGCGTTAGGCTTATCCGCCCCCGCCACGGAGACATCTTTGGATGGTGTTCAATGCCCTTTTCGGCCTCTTCTCCAATGACCTCGCCATCGACCTCGGAACGGCCAACACCCTGGTGTACATGAAAGGAAAAGGGATTGTCCTGCGGGAGCCCTCCGTGGTGGCAATCCACCGCGACTCGAAGCGGGTCCTGGCCGTCGGCAGCGAGGCCAAGGCCATGCTGGGCCGGACGCCGGGCTACATAGTGCCCGTGCGCCCCATGAAGGACGGCGTCATCGCCAACTTCGAGATCACCGAGTCCATGCTCCGCTACTTCATCACCAAGGTCCACAACCGGAGGGCCCTGGTGCGGCCGCGGATGGTGGTGTGCGTGCCCTCGGGGATCACCCAGGTGGAAAAGCGGGCCGTGCGCGACAGCGCCGAGTCGGCGGGGGCCCGGGAGGTATACCTCATCGAGGAGCCCATGGCCGCCTCCATCGGGGTGGGCCTTCCCATCCAGGAGCCCGGGGGGAACATGGTCCTGGACGTGGGGGGGGGCACCACGGAGGTGGCCGTCATCTCCCTGGCGGGGGTGGTTTACAGCCGCTCGGTGCGGGTGGGCGGCGATGAGATGGACGAGGCCATCGTCAACTACATCAAGCGCACTTACAACCTCCTCATCGGCGAGCGTACCGCCGAGGACATCAAGATCGCCATCGGCTCCGCCTGCCCGGTGGGGGAGCGGCGCACCATGGAGGTCAAGGGGCGAGACCTCGTGGCGGGCGTCCCGAAGACCATGATCATCAGCGACGAAGAGATCCGGGAGTCGATGGCAGAGCCGGTGAACACTATCGTGGAGACGGTGAAGATCGCGCTGGAGCGTACTCCCCCCGAGCTGGCTTCGGACATCGTGGACCGCGGCATTGTGCTGGCGGGGGGGGGCTCCCTCTTGCGGGGGCTGGACGTGCTGCTCCGGCAGGAGACGGGCCTGCCCATCACGGTGGCGGAGGACCCCCTCTCGGCCGTGGTGCTGGGGACGGGAAAGGTCTTGGACGAGCTAGAGCTTCTGAGGCAGCTGGCCATCTAAGAGGGTGCCCGCGCCGTCGCGCCTTCCTCTCCGCCCGCAGACGTGGACGTTGCCATGCTGGGCTTGTTTCACAGGCACCGCCAGGGCCTGCTCCTTACCCTCTTCTTGATGTGCTCTCTGACGCTCATGACGCTGGGTGCGCGCCGCAGGAGGAGCCTCACCCTCCTCGACCGCGCCGCCCTGGCGACGGTGGGACCGCTCCAATCCCTGGTGTCCAGCCCCATCGGCTGGGGGCGCTCCATCTTCGAAGAGTACGTCTCCCTCTGGCGCGTCCAGCAGGAGAACGAGCGGCTGCGGGCTGAGCTGGCTCGGCTGCGGGCCCGGGTGAACGCGATGGGGGAGGCCCGGCTGCGCGCCGAGCGGCTCCAAGCCCTGCTGGCCTTCAAGGAGAGCCAGTCCCTGCCCGCCCTCGCCGCGAGGGTCGTGGGCTGGGATGCGACCAACTGGGGCAAGACGGTGGTGGTGAACCGGGGGGGAGCCGACGGGGCGCGGCCGGGCATGCCGGTGGTTGCCCACGCGGGGGTGGTGGGCCGCATCATCAAGGCCTCGGACCACTACGCCCAGGTCCTCCTCCTCACCGACTACCGCAGCGCGGTGGATGTGCTCGTCCAGCGGAGCCGGGCGAGCGGGGTTTTCGTGATGCGGGGCGCGCAGAGGGGGGCCCTCAAGTACGTCTCCCGCGACGCCGAGCTCCGGGTGGGCGACGCCCTCATCTCCAGCGGCCTGGGAGGGGTGTTCCCCAAGGGGCTGATGGTGGGCCGCATCACCGACATCTCTCCCGACGGGGACGGGCTTTTCCGGAGCGTGGAGGCTGCGCCCGCGGTGGACTTCCGCCGCCTGGAAGAGGTCCTGATCCTCCTGAAGCGCCCCGGCTGAGGCGATGTACCTTCTCTTCTACCTTCTGCTCTTCCTCGCCACCATCGTCTTCCAGACCACCGTCGCCGAGTACGTGGCCGATGGGGTCGGCGCGAAGCCCGACTTGGTCCTCCTGGCCGTCCTCTACGCGGGCGCCCGCCGCAAGGGGGGGGTGGCGCTGAGCTTCGGCTTTCTGCTGGGCCTGGCCCAGGACATCCTGAGCGAGGGGCTCCTGGGGAGCAACGCCTTCTCCAAGGGCTTGCTGGGTTACCTGATGGCCCACGTGCGGCGCCACCTCGCCATGCGGAATGTCAGCACCTGGCTCGGCCTGGGGCTGACCGCCTCGGTCGCAGACGCCTGCCTCATCGCCCTGAGCCTCCTGGTCTTCCTGCCCGAGGTCCCCATCCCCGCCGCCTTCTTGCCGGTCCTGGCGAAGGGGGTGGCCCTCAACACCGTCCTCGCCCCGATCGTGTTCCACACGGTGGACTCGGTGGAGGAACGGCTCGTGCGGGCTCCCATGGGAGCGGGGCTCCGCACTCCGCCGCGGGCCTGAGGGGCGCGCGATGGCCCGGACCTTCCGTCCGCTGGGCAACGAGACGCCGGAGGCCTACCGGCGTCGGCTGCGGCTCCTCGCCGTGTGGACAGCCATCGCCTTCGGAGGCCTCTTCCTGCGGGTGTGGCAGCTCCAGGTCATCCAGGGGGACACCTACCGCGCCCTCTCCGAGAGCAACCGCATCAGCACCCGCGTCATCAAGAGCCCCCGCGGTCTCATGCTGGACCGGAACGGCTACCCCCTGGCAGAAAACCGGCCCGCCTTCAACCTCCTGTTGCTCAAAGAAGACGTGCGCGACATGGAGGGGATGCGCCAGGTGCTCGTGCGGGCGCTGGGGATGGACCCCGAAGAGGTGGACCGGCGCCTTGCCCAGGGCGGTCCCTTCCGTCCCATCCTCATCAAGGCGGACATCCGCCGGGAGGCGGTGGCCTACTTCGAGGAGCACCGGCCGGAGCTGCCGGGGGTGATCCTGGAGCCGGTGCCCACCCGCCGCTATCGCCACCAGAGGCTGGCCTCCCACGTGTTGGGCTACTTGAGCGAGGCCACCGACCGGCAACTCCGGCGGAGCAAGGAGAAGTTCCCCTACCAGCCGGGAGACATGGTGGGCCAGTTCGGCCTCGAGCGCCTGGCGGAGGCCCAGCTCCGGGGGTTCCCCGGCCTGCGCTACGTGGAGGTGGACGCCTACGGGCGGGAGCTCCAGGTGCTCCGCCGGCGGCCCTCCCTGCCCGGCAACGACATCCGGCTCTCCATCGACCTCACACTCCAGGGCAAAGCCGAGTCCCTGCTGGATGGCCACACCGGCAGCATCGTCGCCCTGGACCCCGGCTCGGGCGAGGTGCTGGCCCTGGTGAGCCGACCCGGCTTCGACCCCAACCAGTTCGCGACGGGGGTGGAACCCCGCATCTGGGGGGACCTCATCCGCAACCCGCTCCATCCCTTCCAGAACCGGGCCTGGCAGGGCCAGTACCCGCCCGGCTCGGTGTTCAAGATCGTGCTGGCGGCGGCGGGGCTCGAGGAGGGGCTGATCACCCCGAAGAGCCGTTTCTATTGCCCGGGCCACTTCAGGCTGGGGCGGCGCGTGTTCCGCGGCTGGAAGCCCGGCGGGCACGGCTGGGTGGACCTCAAGCAGGCCGTGGCCCAGTCGTGCGACGTCTTCTTCTACCAGTTGGGCCAGCGGCTGGGCATCGACCGCATCGCCGCCTACGCCCGCCGCTTCGGCCTGGGCCGCCCCACCGGCCTCATGCCGCAGGAGGAGAAGGCGGGCCTCGTCCCCTCCCGCGGTTGGAAGCGGCGGGCCATCGGCGAGCCCTGGTATCCAGGGGACACCATCCCGGTCTCCATCGGGCAGGGCTACAACCTGGTCACCCCCATCCAGCTCGCCAACCTGATCGCCGCCGTGGCCAACGGGGGCATCCTCTACCGCCCCTTCATGGTGAAGGAGGTGCTGGACCCGGAGGGGAATCGGCTGCGGACCTCCGCCCCACAGGTGGAAGGGCGGCTGGGGCTTCGGCCGAGCACCCTGCGGGTGCTCCAGGATGCCCTCCGGGAGGTGGTGAACGGCCCCAAGGGGACGGGCTGGCGGGCGCGCCTCAAGGGAGTGCAGGTGGCGGGCAAGACGGGGACCGTCCAGGTGGTCCGCAACCTCACCGTGCGGAAGAAAAACCAGGAGGACATCCCCTATCGCTTCCGCGACCACGGCTGGTTCGTGGCCTACGCCCCCTTCGAGAAGCCCTCCATCGCCCTCGCCATCCTGGTGGAGCACGGAGGCCGGGGGGGCTCCTACTTCGCCAACATCGCCAAGGAGCTCATCGCGACCCACCTGGGGCTGGAGCCGCCCGCCCGGCTGGCCCAGGAGAGGAGGCCATGAGGTCAGAGGACCGCCAGCGGGTCAAGCGCTGGCTTCGGGGCCTGGACTGGGCCCTCATTTCCTCCGCCCTCGCCCTGGGGGGCTGGGGGGTGCTGATGGTTTACAGCTCCATCAGCAGCAAGCCCAACCTCCTGGGCCTAGAGCTGCACTGGAAACAGGCCTACTGGATGGGCTACGGCATTGCGGCCATGGTGCTCGTGACCTTGGTGGACTATCACTGGCTCGGCCGCCAGGCCTACCTCATCTATGGCCTGGCGGTCGCAAGCCTGTTGCTGGTCCTCGGGTGGGGGAAGGTGATGTACGGGGCGCAGCGCTGGCTCGCCCTGGGCGGGGTGCGGCTTCAGCCGGCGGAGTTCGCCAAGCTGGCGGTCATCCTCGTGCTCGCCCGCCATTTCGACACCGCCCGCGTGGCGGGGCCCTGGCGATTGCGGCACCTCGCGTGGCCCACCGCCCTGGTGGCCCTGCCGTGCTTCCTCATCGCGCGCCAGCCCGACCTGGGGACGGCTGCGGTGATTGGGCTCGTCTACCTGGTCTTGCTGCTGGTGGTGGGGATCGAGCGCAGAACCCTCCTGGTGGGAGTGGGCGGGGGGCTGGCCCTTTTGCCCACCGGGTGGCTTCTCCTCAAGGAATACCAAAAACAGAGAATCCTCACCCTCCTCTTCCCCGGGAGCAACCCCCTGGGCGCGGGCTACCAGGCTATCCAGTCGAAGATCGCCATCGGCTCGGGGGGAATCTGGGGAAAGGGCCTCATGGCGGGCACCCAGAGCCGCCTCCACTTCCTGCCCGAGAAGCACACCGACTTCATCTTCAGCGTGCTGGCGGAGGAGCTGGGGATGGTGGGCGCGGTGGCCCTGCTCGCTTTGCTGCTTTTATTCCTCATGCGGTGCTTCCACGCTGCCGAGAGGGCGCGGGACAAGCTCGGATGCGTCCTGGGGGCGGGGATCGCCTCCACCTTCGCCCTCTACGTCGTGCTGAACATCGGGATGACGCTGGGTCTCGTGCCCATCGTGGGAATCCCCCTCCCACTCCTGAGCTACGGAGGGTCGGCCACCGTGAGCACCTGGCTTTCCATCGGCATCCTCCTGAGCATACGGATGCGCCGGTTCACCTTCAGTCCCTTCTGAGGGTTTGCCCTTGAAAAGGCCTCCTGCCTCACCCAAAATGGGAGTGGTATGTGGGAGGTGCCCGCCGGGGCCGAGGCCCCGGCCCAGAGCCGGGCGGGGGGCCTCAACTGGCGGCCGGCAGGCAGGAGGCGGCCCCCCCTCTGCGCCCTTGTGGTCGCGGGCCGATCGGGCCCAGGGCCGATTTGGCTGCCCCGGGGCACCTCCGGCGAGCGATTTTGGAAGATCCCCCTAGAGGCCGCCTCGCTCCGGGTGGTCGAGCCTGCCCTCCGCCCGAAGAGGTCGGGCCCCAAGTGTGCTCATGCGCTCTGAGATCATCGTCAATTCGGAACCTCAGGAGACGCGGGTCGCGCTGCTGGAAGACGGCCAGGTGGCCGAGTTCTACATCGAGCGTGCCCGGGACCGGGGCATCGTGGGCAACATCTACAAGGGCCAGGTCACCAAGGTGCTGCCCGGCATGCAGGCGGCCTTCGTGGACATCGGCCTGGAGAAGGCGGGCTTCCTGTATGTGGACGAAGTCGACACCATCGAGTCCATCAAGGCCTACCAGAGGCAGGTGAGCGGCGAGGAGGCCGAGATCGAGTTCGAGGGGGGGAAGGAGACCCGCCGCCGCCACAACCACGAACGCCCCATCGAGCAGATGCTGAGAGAGGGCCAGGAGGTGCTGGTCCAGGTGAGCAAGGAGCCCATGGGGAACAAGGGCTGCCGCCTCACCTCCTATATCACTCTCCCGGGCCGCTACGTGGTGCTCATGCCCACCATCGACCAGGTGGGCATCTCCCGCCGGATCGAGGACGAGAACGAGCGCCGCCGCCTCAAGCAGCTCGTCCGACGCATGAAGGGGGCGGGGGTCGGCGTCATCGTGCGTACTGTCAGCGAGGGGATGGACAGCGCCGAGCTCGAGGGGGACGTCCAGTTCCGCGCCCGGCTCTGTCACCGAGTCGTGGTGAGGCGCGTGGCCGCGCGGGCGCCCGCGCTTCTCCATTACGACCTGCACCTCATCCACCGGGCCATCCGCGACCTGATGAACCAGGAGGTGGAGTGCCTCCGCATCGACTCCCGGCAGGCCTACCAGGAGTGCCGCGAGTTCGTGGCCACCTTCTACCCCCACCTGCTGGACAAGGTGGTCCTCTACGGGGAGCGCGAGCCCATCTTCGACGCCTGCGGCGTGGAGCTGGAGCTCGAGCGAGCGCTGGGTCGGCGAGTGTGGCTCAAATCGGGGGGACACATCGTCATCGACCAGACCGAGGCGCTCGTCACCATCGACGTGAATACGGGGCGCTTCGTGGGCCGGCGCAACCCCGAGGAGACCATCCTCAAGGCCAACCTGGAGGCCGCGAGGGAGATCGTCTCCCAGATCCGCCTGCGGAACATCGGGGGCATCATCATCGTGGACTTCATCGACATGGAGCGGGAGGAGAACCGGGAGAGGGTGTTCGAGTTCTTCAAGGACGAGCTCCGCAAAGACCGCTCCCGAACGAACATCCTCAAGATCTCCGAGCTGGGCCTCGTGGAGATGACCCGCAAGCGGGTGCGGGAGAGCCTCACCCGCACCCTCACCCAGGCCTGCCCCTATTGCGAGGGGCGGGCCGTCACCAAGAGCCCCACCTCGGTCACCTACGAGGTGCTCCGGGAGATCCGGCGCGTGTGGGCGCGCAACCCCGACACGCCCAAGGCGCTGGCCACCGTGCACCCGCAGGTGGCGGACCTCCTGCTGGACGAGGAGGCCCCCTACGTCGAGGCGCTCGAGCGGGAGCTGGGCCTCAAGGTGGTCATCAAGGCCGACCCGGAGCTCCACCAGGAAGGCTACGAGGTGGTCGGATTCTGAGGGAGGATCCCGCCCCCTCCCGGGGAGGTGCGAGCAGAAGGTGAGGGTGCAGGTTTCGCTAGCTTTGGTTTTCCTCCTCGGTGGAGGCGGCTGCGGCTTGTTGCGGGCGGGGGGGCCGGGCGGCCCCTCCGCCCGGGATGTGCGCCTCCGGGTGCTCGAGCGAAATGTCCAGACCGCCCAGGAGCGGGCGGCCCGCCTTGAGGCGCAACTCCAGGAGACCGGCAATCGCCTCCGGATGCTGGAACGGGAGCTGGCGAAAGGGCGCGAGGCCACCGCGCGCCTGGAGGGGGAGGTCCGACAGCTGCGACGGGAGCTGAAGGCCCGGAAGGTGGCGCGCCCGCCGGCCCCCGCCCCGCTCATCTCCCGGGCGGTCCCTCCTCCGCCTCCCCTGGTCGAGCCCCCTCCTTCCACCCCCGCCCGCCGGCAGAGCCCCCAGGCCTTCTACACCCGGGGTCTTCGCGGCTACAAGAAGGGGACCTACTCCGAGGCCGTCCGGATTTTTCGCGAATTCCGCAGGCGCTACCCCCGCAGCCCCCTGGCCGACAATGCCCTCTACTGGGAGGGGGAATCGTTCTATAAGCAGAAGCAATACCGCGAGGCGCTCGCCGCCTTCGACCGGCTCCTGCGCACCTACCCGCGCGGGAACAAAAGGCCCGATGCGCTGCTCAAGCGGGGTTTCTCCCTCCTGGCGCTGGGAAACGTGCGGGGGGCGCTTTTGGCCTTCGAGCGGCTCATCGATGAGTTCCCCGACCACCGGGCCACGGGCATCGCCCGCCGGAAGGTGGAGGCGCTGGGGCGGAGGCGCAAGGGCCAGAGGAGTTCGCGCCCCTGAGGGGGAAAGGGTGGTATAATGGTCAGAGGTTAGCGGGATTAACGATTTGATTTGCAAGAGCTTATGCTCAAAGACGCGAACCCCTCAGACGCTTTCATCGGCCTGAACCTCCTCCGGGGGGCTCGGTCGCGCGCCCAGGAGTTTGCCCTCTTGCGCCCGCGGGGCCCGGAGGCTTTGGTGGACTTGGGGGGAGAGATGCTGGCCTCCCCCTGGGGGGCCTCCCTGGTGCGGGAGCTGGAGCGAGGCGGGTGGATGGAGCGCGGGGCCCAGGAGCGGGAGGCGGTCTCCGCCCGGGGTGCGCACATGCTCACGCCGGTCGAGGAGGGTTTCCCCGGCCTCCTCCGGAACGTCCCCGACCCGCCCCTCGCCCTCTACGTGGAGGGCGAATTTCGGCCGGAGGACGCCCATGCCATCGCCATCGTGGGGACCCGGACGGCCAGCCGCTACGGGCGCCGGATGGCGGAGCGGATCGCGGGGGAGGTGGCTGCCCGAGGCCTCACAGTGGTGAGCGGCCTCGCCCGGGGCATCGACGGGATCGCCCATCGGGCGGCCCTGGATGCGGGGGGGAGGACGGTGGCGGTGCTGGGCTGCGGCTTGGACCACCAGTACCCCCGGGAGCATGGGGAGCTGAGGGCGGCCATCGCCCGCTCAGGTGCGGTGCTGAGCGAGCTGCCGCCCGACGTGCCCCCGCGGCCCCAGAATTTTCCGCGGAGAAACCGCCTCATCAGCGGCCTGGCCCTGGGCGTGCTCGTGGTCGAGGCGACTGAGAAGAGCGGAGCCCTCATCACCGCCCGCCACGCCCTCGAGCAGGGGCGCGACGTGCTGGCGGTGCCGGGCAACGCCGACTTCCCCAAGAGCCGGGGGACGAACGGGCTCATCAAGCAGGGGGCCCAACTGGTGGAGACAGCGGACGACGTGATAGAAACCCTCCGAGAGGATGTGCGCCAGAGCCTCCGGGCTCCCCGCCCCAGGGGGGAAGAGGAAGCCCTGAGCGAGCCCGAGCGCCAGGTCCTGGCGTTCCTGGAGGAGGGGGAAAAACCCATCGACCAGCTCATCGAGGAGCTCCGCCGACCCGCGGGCGAGGTGGCGGGCTATCTCCTCCAGCTGGAACTCAAGGGGCGGGTGCGGCAGCACCCCGGCCAGGTTTTCGCCCGGTCCTGACCTTCGCGGAGGGTGAGGCGTTGCGCGAGCGCATGTTCCAGATCATGAGCATCATCGTCCAACATGCCATAAAGGACAGGAACCTCCTCCGCTACGAGCGGGAGCTCAACGACCTGCTGGCAGCCCGCGGCTTCAATCAGGATGAGATCTACGAGGCCCTCTCCTGGATGAGCCACCTGCAGGAGGAGCCCGACCCCTCCCTCGCCGACCTCCATCCGGCCCGCCCCGGAAGGAGCATCCGGATTCCCAGCCCCGAGGAGCGCCTCGCCTTCAGCCCCGCGGCGTTGGGGTTCCTCCACCGCCTCCACCGCAGGGGCATCATCGACGGCGGCCTCCGGGAGGAGATCATCCAGCGCGCCCTCTACCTGGTCGAGGACGAGGTGGGGCTGGAGGAGGTGAAGACCATCGCCCTTCTCGTGCTCTACAAGGCGCAGCGGGAGGAACTGGGAGAGGACGTCTCCAAGCTCCTGGAGAACGAAGGGGAAAATCTCCTCAACTAGATCATGCCCAGGTCCCTCCTCATCGTCGAGTCTCCCGCCAAGGTGCGGACCCTCCGCAAGTTCCTGGGGGGAGACTTCTCCGTCAAAGCCTCGGTGGGCCACATCCGGGACCTCCCCAAGGAGGAGCTGGGGGTGGACGTGGCCGACCGCTTCCGGCCTGACTACCAGGTGATCCCGGGCAAGGAGAAGGTGGTCAAGGACCTCCGGGCCGCCGCCCGCGGGGCGAAGCGGATCTACCTCGCCCCCGACCCCGACCGGGAGGGGGAGGCCATCGCCTGGCACATCCAGGAGGAGATCGCCCCCCACGCCCGGGGCGACATCTACCGGGTGAACTTCAACGCCATCACCGCGCGCGCGGTGCGGGAGGCCCTGGAGCGCCCGGGCCAGGTGGACTCCCGCAAGGTGGATGCCCAGCAGACCCGGCGCGTGCTGGACCGCCTGGTGGGCTACAAGCTGAGCCCTCTTCTCTGGGAGAAGGTGCGCGGGGGGCTGAGCGCCGGGCGGGTGCAGTCGGTGGCGCTTCGGCTTTTGTGCGAGCGGGAGAAGGAGATCGAGGCCTTCGTCCCGCGGGAGTACTGGTCCCTCACCGCGACGCTCGAGGGGAAGGCCCCACCCTCTTTCCAGGCAAAGCTATTCCGGGTGGACGGCCAGGAGGCCGACCTGCCCGACGAGGCCTCCGCCCGGGCCATCCAGGAGGAGCTCGAAAAGGCGACCTACCGGGTGGAGAAGGTGGAGAAGAAAAGGCGCAAGCGGCGCCCCTATCCTCCCTTTACCACCAGCACCCTCCAGCAGGAGGGGGCCAAACGGCTCCGCTTCTCCGCCCAGCGCACCATGCGCCTCGCCCAGCAACTCTACGAGGGCGTGGACCTGGGGGGGGAGGAGGGGCCGGTGGGCCTCATCACCTACATGCGGACCGACTCGGCCCGCATCGCCCCCGAGGCCCAGGAAGCGGCCCGGGCGCTCATCCGGGAGAGCTTTGGGGCCGATTTCCTCCCGCCCATGCCCCCCGCCTACAAGTCGAAGAAGGGGGCCCAGGAGGCCCACGAGGCCATCCGGCCCACCCTCCTCGACCACCCCCCCGAGCGACTCGCGGGGCGGCTCACCAAGGACCAGCTCTCCCTCTACCAGCTCGTGTGGAACCGCTTCCTGGCGAGCCAGATGGCCCCCGCCCTCTACGACCAGACCACAGTGGAGGTGGGGGCAGGGCGATGCGCGCTCAAGGCCACGGGCTCTGTGCTCCTCTTCCCGGGCTTCACCAGGGTCTACGAAGAGGCCCGGGAGGCCCCCGAAGAAGGCGAGGGGCAGGAAGGCGCCCTCCCGCCCCTGGAGGAAGGGGAGGAGCTGCGGCTCCACGGCCTCGAGCCCAGGCAACACTTCACCCAACCTCCGTCGCGGTACACCGACGCGAGCCTCGTCAAGGCGCTCGAGGAGAACGGGATCGGCCGGCCCAGCACCTACGCCGCCATCCTCTCCACCCTCACCGAGCGCGGCTACGCCGAACGACGCAAGCGGCAGTTCCACCCCACCGAGCTCGGTCGGACGGTGAACGAGCTGCTGGTGGGGAGTTTTCCCGAGATGGTGGATGTGGCGTTCACTGCTCAGATGGAGGCGCAACTCGACGCCATCGAGGAGGGAGAAAGGGGGCGGGTGGAGACCCTGGAGGGTTTCTATTCGAGCTTCGCCCGCGCCCTCGAGAGGGCCAAGGAGAAGTGCGAGCTCTGCGGCCGACCCATGGAGATCCGCTGGGGGCGCTATGGGCGCTTCCTCTCTTGCTCGGGCTACCCCAAGTGCAAAGGGCGCAGGGCCCTCCCCTCCCCCGAGAAGGAGGTCCCCGAGGAGCAAAAGGCCCTGGAGGAGCGCGCCGCCCCGTGCGAGAAGTGCGGCTCCCCCATGGTGGTCCGAAAGGGCCGGCGGGGAGCTTTCCTCGCCTGCTCCGCCTACCCGAAGTGCAAGAACACGCGCCCTCTGCCGGGAGGGGAAGAGGACGAGCGACCGGCCGCTTCCGACCAGCCCGCCGAAGAGGTGTGCGACGCCTGCGGCCGACCCATGGTGGTGCGTCGCGGGCGCCGCGGCCCTTTCCTCGCCTGTACGGGCTACCCCGATTGTAGGAACACCCGACCGCTACCCACCCGGGTTGCCTCCCGACCCCTGCCCACTGGGGTGGCCTGTCCGCGGGAGGGCTGCGGGGGGCAGCTCGCCGAGCGCCGCACGAAGCGGGGGAAGATCTTCTTCGGATGTGCGAATTACCCCGCGTGCGACTTCGCGAGCTGGGATCGACCCTACCCGCGGGCCTGCCCCCGGTGCGGACATCCCCATCTCGTCGTAAAATGGACCAAAGGTGAGGGCCGTCACCTCGCCTGTCCCGAGAAGACGTGCGACCACCGGGAGGATTTCCCGGAAGTGGAAGCAGTGGGAGCGGACCGAGGGTGAAGCGCTTGTTGATCATCGGGGGCGGGCTCGCCGGAAGCGAGGCCGCCCACCAGGCCGCCTCCATGGGGGTGGAGGTAGACCTCTTCGAGATGCGCCCGCAGCAGTCCACCCCTGCCCACAAGACCGACCGGTTGGCGGAGCTGGTGTGCAGCAACTCGTTCCGCAGCGCCTCCATGGAGAACGCCTCGGGCCTCCTGAAGGAGGAGATGCGGCGGATGGGGAGCCTCATCCTCGAGGCCGCCGACGCCTGCCCAGTCCCCGCAGGGCAGGCGCTGGCGGTGGACCGGGAGGTTTTCAGCGCACAAGTGACGGAGGCCATCCTCCGAGAGCCGCGCATCCGCCTCATCCGGGAGGAGGTGACGGCACTCGACCCGGGGCAGCTAACCATCGTCGCCACAGGGCCTCTCACCTCCCAGAGACTCTCCCGGGAGCTCTCGAAGCTCACACGGGACAAGTACCTCTACTTCTACGACGCCATCTCCCCCATCGTGACGGGGGAGAGCATCCGGAAGGAGGCGACCTTCTTCGCCTCCCGCTACGGAAAGGGAGAAGACGACTACCTGAACTGCCCGATGAACCGGGAGCAGTACGAGGAGTTCATCGGTCTCCTCTTGGAGGCGGAGAAGGTCCCGCTTCACGACTTCGAAAAGGCCATCTTCTTCGAGGGCTGTCTCCCCATCGAGGAGATGGCGGCCCGCGGGCGGGAGACCCTGGCCTTCGGCCCCCTCAAGCCGGTGGGCCTCGCCCATCCGGTCACCGGGGAAACTTTCTGCGCCGTCGTGCAGCTGCGGCGGGAAAACCTGACGGGTGAGTACTACTCCATGGTGGGTTTCCAGACCCGCCTGCGTTACCCCGAGCAGCGGCGCGTCCTCCGCACCATCCCGGGCCTGGAGGAGGCCCAGTTCCTCCGCTACGGGAGCCTCCACCGGAACACCTTCTTGAACGCCCCCAAGCTGCTCCTGCCCACCCTGCAGCTCCGGCGGGCCCCCCACATCTTCATCGCGGGCCAGCTCACCGGGGTGGAGGGCTACCTGGAGTCGGCCGCGACCGGCCTGCTGGCGGGTCTCCACGCGGCCTCCCTCATCCGGGGGGAGCCCATGCGGCTCCCACCCGACACCACCGCCCTGGGCGCCCTGATCGGCTATCTCACCCGCTCCAGCCCCAAGGGCTTCCAGCCCATGAACATCAACTTCGGCCTCTTCCCCCCCGTCCAGGGCCGCGCCTCCCGCAAGCGGCGCAACCAGCTCATGGTGATGCGTGCCCTCCATGACCTGGAGGGGTGGCGGGAGAAGGTGCGGGCGGCATGAGGG
>JBHIBR010000003.1:0-16537 GCA_046759145.1 Nitrospinota bacterium
CTAGGCTGGGAGGGGCTCTGGAAGCCCTAGAAGGGGCGATCTCCCACTGAGCGGACGAGGGGAAGACGGGCATATGTGGCCACGCCAGAGCCCCCCGTGCGGACGGGAATAAAGGGCTATCCCCTCTCATAGCCCCCGCCCCACCTCCTGTTCCTTTGAGCCCCCTCGCGTCAGGAGGCCCAGGGGTGGGGAAGGAAGAGGGGGAAGGCCTCAGGCGCACCGCCCGAGGGCAGCGTCCACCGTGCGGAGCAAGAGTTCCCGGCTGAGGGGCTTCTCCAGACAGGTCACCGTCGCCCCGCAGGGTTTGCGCACAAGCGAGCCACCGCGGGGATTGAGGCCGGTGAGGATGCAGGGCGCCCCGGGCCGCACCCCGCGCACCAGCTCGAGGAAACGCTCCACCTCGGCCGGATCCCGACAGGCGTCCAGGATGACGAGGTTCACCGCCGCCCGGGAGAGGACCTCCGCCGCGGTCCCCGCGTCGGGGGCCTCGCACACCTCGTAGCCCGCGCGGCGAAGCACCTCGGCCTCGGCACTCCGAAGGGCCGCCCTCGCCTCGACCAGCAGGATGATAGGGGGTGGGCCCCCCGCCTGCTCCATCCCCCTCAGAACCTCCTTCCCCCCGGTCGCTCAGGCGCTGGCGCCCGAGGTGCGGCGCGCGCCCCTGTGTGTCGGGTGCTCGGAGCGGGCGGAACTCCCCTTCCGAGCCTCCCGGGGCAGCCAAGAGGCAGGACCCGGGCGCCCCGCCGGCGCGGACCGCAGCGCCTCTTCGGCCTGCCGGTCGGCCGCTTCCTCGGGCCGCACCTCCTCCCGCTCCGCCCTCCGGAACACCTGGAGGAGCCGTTCGGCCACCCCCACCACCTTGGCGTCCCGCTGGGCGGGGCTCAGCCCCACCAGGGGGGCTGCCACCGCGACGAGGCCGCCCGCGTTCACGAGGTAGTCGGGCGCATAGAGGATGCCCCGCCGCGCGAGGCGCTCCCCCGCCTCGGGCGAGGCGAGCTGATTGTTGGCAGAGCCCACCACCATCGCGCAGCGCAGCTCTCCCACGGTCCGCTCGTCCAGCGCTCCGCCCAGCGCGCAGGGGGCGAACACCTCGCACTCGGCCCGGTGGATCCCCTCGGGGCGCGCCCGCCAGGCCCGGAACCGTCGCGTCGCCTCCCCCACCCGGTCCTCGCGGACGTCGCTCACTATCAGGCGCGCCCCCGCCCGGAAGAGGGCGGCCGCAAGCTCCATCCCCACCGCGCCCACGCCCTGGATGGCGACGCGGCAACCCGAAAGCCCTTCGCCGCCGAAGCGCCACTTGAGGGCGACCCGGATGCCCGCCAGCACGCCCCGGGCAGTGTGGGAGGCCGGGTCCCCGGTCCCGCCCCGGGCGGTGCTCGTGCCCACCACGTGGCGGCTCACCCGGGCGATGGCGTCCATGTCCTCGGGCGTCGTCCCCACGTCCTCGGCCGCGGTGTAGCGACCGCCGAGGCTCTCCACACAGCGCCCGAAGGCCTCCCACAGGGCGGGGCTCTTGTCCCGGGCGGAGTCGCCCACGATGACGCTCTTGCCGCCCCCCAGGGGGAGGCCTGCCAGGGCCGCCTTGTACGTCATGGCGCGGGAGAGGTGGAGGACGTCCTCGAGAGCTTCCTCCTCGTTCGGATAGGGCCACATCCGAACCCCCCCGAGCGCGGGGCCGAGTCGCGTGCTGTGGATGGCGATGTAGGCCACGAGGCCGGCGTCCGGCTCGTGAAAGGCGGCGATGTGCTCGTGGCCGAGCCTCCGGATGATGCGTACTTCCATTACTGCCTCCTTCCCCCGCCCCTCAGTCCTCTACCTCGGCTTCAAGCCCCTGGGCCATGGTGATGGTGGTGTCGTGGTTCACCGTCCAGGCCACCCTGTGGGAGACGGCGTCGAAGAGGGCCGCGGCCGAGGGCATCCCCGTGCCGCTGCGCTTCACCCCCCCGAAGGGGAGCTGCACTTCGGCCCCGATGGTGGGGAGGTTGACGTAGCCGATGCCGAACTCGCACTCGCGCTCCACCCGGCGGGCCTTGCGGTAGTCCTCGGTCATCACCCCGATGGCGAGGCCGAAGGGGGTGTCGTTGTACACCTCGATGGCGTGGTCGAGGTCGCGCACGGGGACGAGGGCCACGTGGGGGCCGAATACCTCCTCGCGGAGCACCCGCTTTCCGGGCCCCGGCTCCATCCGGTAGACGAAGGGGCTCATGAAGAAGCCTCGCGCCAGGTCGCCCTCGCTCAGCCGGCTCCCTTCGAGGAGCACCTCTCCCCCCTCCTCGAGGGCCAGGCGGTTGTAGCCCTCCACCTTCTCCACGCCCGCCGCGTTGATGAGGGGACCCATGAAGGTGGAGGGATCCAGGGGATCTCCCACCCGGACCCGGCGCGCCATGGCGACAAAGCGCTCGCAGTACTCCTCGTAGACGGGCTCTTCGATGAGGATGCGGCCCGCGCTCACGCAGCGCTGGCCCGTGGTCTTGAAGGCGCTCAGGATGCCGCCGTGGACGGCGAGGTCGAGGTTCGCGTCCGCCAACACCAGCAGCGCGTTCTTGCCGCCCATCTCGCACACCGCAAGGCGCCACTCGCTCTGGGCGCACACGCGGCGGATGCGGCCCCCCACTTCGAAGGAGCCCGTGAAGAGGACGGCATCCACCTCGAGGTGGCGGATGAGGGGCTCACCCGCCTCCTCCCCCATCCCCTGGACCAGGTTGAGCACCCCGGGGGGGAACTCCGCCCGCTCGGCGTACTCCACCAGCCGCTGGGCCACCAGGGGGGTGTCCTCCGAGGGCTTGAACACTGCCGCGTTGCCCTCCACCAGCGAGGGGCCCAGCAACCACAGGGGGATGGCGAAGGGGAAGTTCCAGGGGGTGATGGCCGCCAGCACGCCCTTGGGCTTGCGCTTGACGTAGGAGTCCTTCCCGGCCACCTCGCTCGCCACCACCTCGCCGTGGGCCATGCGGGCCATGCCGAAGACGTACTGGGCCATGTGGATGCCTTCCATCACGTCGGCCCGGCACTCGTTGAGGGCCTTGCCGCACTCGCGAGCCATGAGGCGGGCCAGGGGCTCGAGGTCCGCCTTGACGAGCTGGACGAAGCGGTCGAAACACTCCGCCCGCCGGATGCGGCTCATCGCCCGCCAGGCGGGGAAGGCGCGGCGGGCCGCCTCGACCGCCCGGGCCACGTCCTCCTCCCCCGAGCGGGGGAAAACCCCCACCACCTCGTCCGCGTTGGCGGGGTTCAGGCTCTCGAAGCTCTGACCCGAAGCGGCCGGCACCCACCGGCCGTCGATGAAGTTCTTCCCCTGCACCACCATCATGCCCCCTCCCGTCCAGCCAGGGCTCGGGCGAGGATCCCCAGGGCGAGGTCCACCTCCCTGGCCCGCACATCCAAAGGCGGAAGCAGCCGGACGCTCTCGCGCCCGCAACCCAACGTCAGGAGGCCCGCCCGGAAAAGCCGCTCAACCAGGCCGCCGCGGGCCTCCCGGCTCGGCAAGTCGAAGGCCACCAAAAGTCCCAGTGCCCGGGGGCGCTGGAGCTCGGGGTGGCGCGCCGCCAGCTCCTCAAGCCCCGCGAGGAGCCTCGCCCCCATGGCCCGGGCGTTGGCGAGCAGGTTCTCCTCCCGGATGACCTCGAGCGTCGCCGCCCCCACCGCAGCCGCCAGCTCCCCGCCCGACCAGGTGCCCGAGAGCACGCCCGGCTCGGGGGGGAAATCGCGCCGCCTTCCCACCACCGCACCCACCCGCAGGCCCTTGCCCAGCGTCAGCAGGTCGGGGCGAACGCCCAGGTGCTCTGAAGCCCACCAGCGGCCGCTCCGCCCGAGCCCGGTCTGGATCTCATCGCAGATGAGGAGGGCGTCCGACTCCCGCGCGAGGCGCTCTGCCGCCCGGGCGAAGGCGGGCTCGGCAAACACGTACCCTCCCTCTCCCTGGATGGGCTCGAGGATGACAAAGGCGAGCAGCTCCCGGGGGATCCGCCGCCACTCGTGGACCACCTGAGGCAGGCGGCCCTGGGCGAGGAGCTCGCGCAGGGGCGTCTCCTCGATGAGGAGGTCGACGGGGAGGGGCGCGCGGTTGAAGGGAAGGTGGCGCACCCAACGGAGGGTGGGGAAGCCCTCCTTGTGGACCTCCTTGCTCAGGCTGAGGGAGAGCGCCCCCAGGGTCCTTCCGTGGAAAGCGCCCTGGAAAGCGATCCCGAAGAGCGGGTAGTCCTCGAAGAGCCCCGGCAAGAGGGGGTTTCGGCCCACGCCCAGTTGGCGGAGGAGCTTCTCCCAGAGGTCCCCCCCCAACCGTTCCCGCAGCATCCGCCACTTGCGGTGGAGGGCCGCCTTGATGGCGTTCTCGTTGGCCTCCGCGCCCGAGTTCACCAAAAACGCCGCGTCGAAGCCGAAGGGGGCGCAGAGCTCACACAGGAGAGCCTGCAGGTGGGCGGGGGTGCGGAAGTGCTCCGCCTCCCGGTGAGGAAGCGGGAGCGGAGCGGGGGCGGCGGGGCTCGGCCCCACCGCGATGATGGTGTCGTGGGCGGCCGTCTTGATGGGGTCGAAGGGAACCCCGCACTCGCGCAGGATGGTGGGGTGGTTGTAACCCAAGGGGGCTGCCGCCACGTGGGCGTAGAAGTCCAGATAGAGGTTCCCGTCCGGGTCATGACAGAAGGGACCCCCGGCGGGCAGGGTGACATCCCACACGAAGGGGTAGCAGTAGGTGGAGGGTGGGGCGTGGAGGTGGTGGAACTCCCACCAGGCCCGGGCCGCCGGCCCCGGCGGTGGGACGACGATTTGGGGCCTGGCCCCCTCGCGCTGGAGGAGGGCAGGAGGAGATTGGGTCGTGCAGTGCACCGCGTTGGACCCTCCCTTCTCCGCCCCTGCCATTAAGAAAGCAAATCCATCCGCATTTATGCCGAGCAACTGCTATGCCGGGACGTGCAGCGCGCGGGACAGCGGCTAAGTCGACGTAATCTCAGATATTTCCAGTTATTCCACAAGATCGGCGGTCCCTGGCGGGCGGGTTGTCTTATGACAGCTTGACCTTCGGCCGGGCGGCTGGATGCCAATGTGGCAGGGGCGTGTTCTAGCTAGTTCCTAGCTTTCTGTATATCGTTCGCGTGGCGATTCCAAGCTTGCGGGCGGCGGCGCTCTTGTCCCCTTCGGTGAGTTTCAGGGTGGCCTCGATCATGAGCCGCTCCACCTCGTCGAGGGGGGTGCCCACCGGGATGGCCACCACCGGGACCCCCTGGGGCAGGGCCCCTTCCCCCCCCGCCCCCTCGACCCGTCCGATGTGGGGGGAGAGGTCCTCGACGCCCACTACGCGGTCCCGGGTGAGGACGACGGCCCGCTCGATGGTGTTCTCCAGCTCCCGCACGTTGCCGGGCCAATCGAAGTTATAGAGCCGGTCCAGGGCTTCCCTGCTCACGCCCTCCACCTGCTTGCCGTTCTTGGCGGCGTAGCGCTGGATGAAGTGCTCGACCAGGAGGGGGATGTCCTCCTTACGCTCCCGCAAGGGAGGGAGGGGGAGGCTGATCACGTTCAGCCGGTAATAGAGGTCCTCGCGGAAGGTCTTTCCCTCGACGGCCGCCCACAGATCCCGGTTCGAGGCCGCCACGATCCGCACATCCACCCGCAAGGTCTGCCGCCCCCCCAGCCGCTCGAACTCCCCCTCCTGGAGCACCCGGAGGAGCTTGACCTGGACGGCGGGGCTCATCTCCCCGATCTCGTCCAGGAAGAGGGTCCCCCCATCAGCGAGCTCGAAGCGGCCCTCCTTACGGTGGGTGGCGCCCGTGAAGGCCCCCCGCTCGTAGCCGAAGAGCTCGCTCTCGAGGAGGGTTTCGGGCAGCGCCGCGCAGCTCACCTTCACGAAGGGGGCCCGGGCGCGGGGGCTCAGGTTGTGGATGGCCTGGGCCACGAGCTCCTTGCCTGTGCCGCTCTCGCCGAGGATGAGGACGGTGGCACTGCTGGGGGCCACCTGCTCGATGAACTCCAGCACCTGCCGCATGGAGCGGCTGGCGCCGATGAGCTCGCCCTTCTCCCGCATCCGGGCGAGCTCGGCCCGCAGCTCTTCCACCTCCCGGCGCAGCTCCTGCTTCTCGATGGCCTTCCGGATGACCTTGAGGACGTGGGCCCGCTCGGAGGGTTTCTCGATGAAGTCGTAGGCCCCCTCCCGCACCGCTTCCACAGCGGTCTCGATGGTCCCGAAAGCGGTGAGCATCACCACCTCGGTCTCGGGCCGAAGCCGCTTGACCACCTTGAGGAGCTGGAGGCCGTCCATCCGGGGCATGCGCAGGTCGGTGAGGATGAGGTGGGGTGCCCGATCGGCGAGGAGGGCGAGCGCCCGCTCCCCGTCCTCGGCCTGGTCTACCTCATAGTCCTCCCGGGCGATCATCTTCGCGAGCGTCTCGCGCAGGGGGGCATTGTCCTCCACCACCAGGATGCGCTTGCGCCCCGCAGCGCTCACGAGCCGGCAACCTCCCGTACCAGCAGGGGGAGCTGGATGTGGAAGGTGGTCCCCTGTCCCTCCTGGCTGGCGAAGTGGATGGCCCCCCCGTGCTCCCGCACGATCTGAAGGGTGTAGAAGAGACCCAGGCCCGTCCCCTGGGGCTTGGTGGTGAAGAAGGGGGTGAAGAGCTGTTCCTGGACGTCGGGGGGGATGCCCCTGCCCGTGTCTTCCACCTCCACCGACACCCGGTCGCCCGCGAGCCGCGTGCGAACGGTGAGGCGGCCCCCGGCCGGCATGGCCTCGAAGGCGTTGCGGATGAGGTTCAAAAGCGCTTGGCGGAACTGAAGGGCGTCCACCTCGCACTCAGGCAGCCTCGGCTCCAGCTCCTGCACCAGCCCCACGCCCTGCCGCGCAGCCTCCTCCTCCACCAACTGGAGGACCTCCTCCGCCAGGGCGTTCAGCTGCGTGGGGACCCGCTCGGGGGTTGGCAAGCGCGCGAAGCGGATGTAATCATCCACCACCCTGGACAACTGTTCCACCTCCGCGCGGATGGGGCGCAGGTGCCCCCACGCCTCCGTGGTGTCCACCCCGCGGTAGCCGCGCAGCTCATCCTCGAGCAGCTCCACGTTCAGGTTGATGGCGGAGAGGGGGTTGCGGACCTCGTGGGCCACCTGGGCGCCCATCTTCCCCAGCAAGGCCAGCCGCTCCCCCTCCACAAGCTGCCGCTCCAGGGCCCTCCGCTCGCTCACATCCTTGACGTAGACGATGACCTGGGCCGTCCCGCCCCCCTCGTCGCGAACAGGGTAGGTGTAGACTTCCAAGTCCACCTGCCGCCCGTCGCCGAGCCGCGCGCGCCGCTCGACGCACTCTCCCTGCCCCGTAGCGAGGGCGTGGGCCACGGGCTCACGGGGGGTGGGCCCTTTGTCCCCTGGGGCGTTTCCCTTGCCCCAGAGGCGGCCGACGAGCCTCTCGGGAGTTCCCCCCATCATCCGCGCCATGGCTCGGTTGAGCGCGAGGATGCGGAACCGCCGGTCCACGATGGCGAGGCCGTCGGGGATGCCGTCGAACAGCGACTGGAGCCGCCGCTTGCTCTCCACCATCCGGCTCGACCACAGGAGCTGCTCCTCGGCGCGGATGCGGCGCCGGTCGCGTTCGAGGATGAGCAGCGCCCCCCCGATCACCACTATGAAGCCCAGGCAGGTGAGGAGGAGCGCCCCCCGGAAGCTCCGCTCCATCTGCCGGCCCACCTCCGACCCGGGGGCGGTCACCGCGAGCGTCCAGCGGGTGGAGCCCACAGCGAGCGGGGCGAGCGCTGTGAGGTAGCGGCCCTCCGTGCTGCCCGGGCGGTGGATGTAGCGGTGCGCTCCCGTGGTGGACTCCCCCCGCAGCATGTGGCGGGCCAGCAGGGCACGGAACTGCCCCCCCCTCTCCCCGGAAAGCAGCTCCCACACGCTCTCCCCCTCCAGGGAGGGGGCGCGGGGCTCCACCAGGATGTGCCCCGCATCGTCGAGCAACCAGGCATAGCCCCGAGAACCCGAGCGAAGGGGCCTCACGAAGGCGCGCGTCAGCCTCTCCAGGGGGAGCCGGGCGGCCAGGAGCCCCCCCCGGCCTACGGCCACCTGGGCCCGGATTGCCCGCAGCCGGCCGCCCTCGAGGATGGGCAGGAGGCAACCCCTCCGGGGCTCGGGGCAAGGGGGGCGGGCCCCCCTCTCCGGGGCGCGGAGGCCGGGCGCCGGCGGCTGCCCCCCGGGCCGGTACTCCAGCCCCTCCGCCTGGCCCTCGAGCTTCGCGTGCAGGGCCGCCAGCACCGCGTCTGCCCCCTCCGCTCCCCTTGCCCCCTCCAGCAGGTCGCCCGCAAAGCGCAGCGAGCTCAGCACCGAGCCGAGGAAGCCTTCCATGCGGGAGGCGGCCTCCTGGGCCAGGGAGAGCTGTTGGCGGTTGAAGTGGCTTTCCACCTGCTCCTTGGCCTGGGCGTACATCTGCATCGAGATGTAGAGGATGAACCCCAGCACCAGGAGGGAGGCGACGCACACCAAGCACTTAAGCCGGCGGCCCGCCCGGCGGGCGCGTCCGGTGACGGCGGCGGCGATGGGGTCTTCCGGGGCCATGGCGGCTGCGACCGGAGGGCTCAGCGTGCGTCGGTCTCGTGATGCTCGTGGCCGTCGAAGGAGAACCGCCTCGGCCTCCCCTCCACGATCGTCCCCAGATGCACGGGCCGGCCCCACAGCTCCTGCACCCGCTGCAGGGCCTCGCGGGCGTAGTCCAGGCGCAGGTCCACCCCCTCGTGCTGGTGCTCCAGCAGGAGCTCCCCCCGGTTATGGCAGTTGCCGTCCAGCACCCGGACGATGGGCCGGCCGGCGTTGGTGATGCTGAAGAGGAGCTGCCGCCTCACCGCCTCGAAGTCCCGCTCGGCCACCTCGTAGCGCCGGGTCTTGCGGTTGTAGCGGAAGACGAAGAGGCCCTGCTCTTCGCAGAACTCCCGGGTGAGGAAGGTGTCGATGAAGGTCACATCGTTGTAGAGCTTGCGGACCTCGAAGATCTTCTGGCGGCCCATGCCCAGCTGCATGTCCCAGTTCTTCCTGGCCACCAGGTCCTCACACTCCTCGTACTCCTTGCCGAAGCGGCCCTTGTTCCAGCGCTCCTCGACGTTGCGGAAGAGCTCGAGGCCGAGCTTGTAGGGGTTGACGACCCCCGGCCTGCCCCCCACGGTGCCCGAGTGGTGGTCGGCGTAGTGGACGAGTTCGCTGTCCTCGAGCAGGGGGGGCGCCTCCCCCTGGCCCGTGAGGATCTTCGAGTGCCAGTAGGTGGCCCACCCCTCGTTCATCATCTTGGTCTGCCACTGGGAGGCGTAGTAGATGCTCTCCTCCCGGATGACGGAGAGGATGTCCCGCTGCCAGTTCTCCAGCTGGCCGTGCTCGATGAGGAAGAGGAGCACATCGCGCTCGGGCTCCTCGGGGAAGCGGCGCCGGCGCTGCTCCTCCTCCTCATCCAGCTGGCGCCGCTGCTCCTCCAGGAACTCGGGCGGGTTCACGTACTCCTCCATGTAGTCCTTGCTCTCGAAGCGGGCCGGGGCGGGGGGCGCAGCCTCCTCCTCGAAGGAGTCCCGGGGGGGCTCCCGGCGGCGTCGGACGAAGGGCGCGTGGGGGTCGATGAGGTCCTCCACCGAGAGGCAGCGGTCGATGAACTCCTCCACGGCCGCCTCCCCGTGGCGATCCATGTATTTGCGGATGCGGGTGGCGTGGTTGGCCATCTCGTCCACCATCTTCCGGTCGGTCTTGGCGAAGGCGTAATTGTTCCGGAAGAAGTCGCAGTGGGCGCAGACGTGGGCCATCACCATCTTCTGGTCGGTCAGGTTGTTGGACTCCAGCAGGTGGGCATAGCAGGGCTCGTTGTTGATCACCATCTCGTAGATCTTGCGCAGCCCGTAGGCGTGGCCCTTGCTGAGCTCGTTGTACGCCATCCCGAAGCGCCAGTGGGGGAAGCGGGTGGGGAACCCGCCGTAGGCGGCCACGGCGTTCATGCGCTCGTAGTCCACCACCTCGAAGATGATCTCGCAGAAGTCGAGGCCGAAGCCGCGCGCTGCTTCCTCGACGCGTTGCTGCCAGCGGCGGAGCTCGGGGCTCAGGCTCACGGGGCGACCTCGCGCGGAGGGCCTAGCGGCCCCTGCCCAGAAACTCCCTGATGGAGCGGTAGATGGCGTTGCGGTCCTGGATCTCGCTGGTGATGAGGGCCTCCTCGCCCTGGAAGGCCTGGTCCAGGTCCCGCTTGAACTGGCCGCTGCCGTAGAAGCTTTTCACCTGGGCGTAACAGAAGAGGTTCACGTGGGGGAGGAGTTCCTCCCGCAGGAGGCGGATGCAGAGCTCGTTGTCGCCCCCATCCCAGTTATCGCCGTCGGAGAAGTGGAAGGGATAGATGTTCCACTCGGAGGGGTCGTAGTGGGCCTCCACGAGCTTGCGGCAGAGCTTGTAGGCGCTGCTGATCTTGGTCCCCCCGCTCTCCCGGGTGTGGTAGAAGGTGTGCTGGTCCACCTCCCGGGCCTCGGCGTCGTGGATGATGTAGCGGGTCTCGAGCCCCTTGTATTGGCTCCGCAGCCAGGTGTCGATCCAGAAGGACTCGATGCGGACGATCTCCTTCTGCTCGTCCCCCATGGAGCCGGAGACGTCCATCATGTAGAGGATGACGGCGTTGTTGTCCGGGGTGGGACGCTCCTTCCAGGAGCGGTAGCGCATGTCCTCATGGACGGGCACCACCACCGGGTTGTCCAGCTCGTACATGCCGCTGGCGACCTGGCGCACGAGCGCCCTCTTGTACGTGCGCCTGAAGTGCCGCAGGCTCTCGGGCCCCGCCCGGCGGATGCTGGAGTAGCGGCCTTTCTCGGCCACCACGGTGGTGCGGCCGCGGGGCCGGATGCGCGGCAGCTCCAGCTCCTCCCCCAGCAGCTCGGCCAACTCCGCGAGCTCCACCTCCACCTCGAGGATGTGCTCCCCCGGCAGATCCCCCGCCCCCGGGCCGGCCGAGGGCTCGGGGGGGGTGAGGGGGGTGCCGACCTCCCCCTCGCCCTGGCCCACCCCGCCCACGGCGTGGGGGCCGTAGCAGAAGGTCGGGATCTCGATCTGAGGGAGGGGGATGCTCACAAAGTCCTTCCCCCGCCGGCCCAGCAGCTCGGTGGTGGTCATGTAGCGGCGGAGGTTCTGCCTGATCTGGCCCCGGACGATCTGCCGGAAGCGCTGGAGGTCCCGCTCTGCCCTCAACACCATGGCCGCCCGCTCCCTACCGCTTCTTCACGTCGCCCCGGGCGAAGATGCTGGCCACGAAGTTGAGCACGTCGGTGGCGCACACCTCGCAGTAGCCCATGTTGTGGATGAGGCGGCTCTTGACCACGTCGATCTTCTCCTGGGTGTCCCGGTCCACCACCCGGGAGACGAGGCTGGTGAGTTTGATGGTGTCCTTCTGGTCCTCGAAGAGCTTGAGCTCCAGGGCCTTCTGCAACCGCTCGTTGGAGCGGTAGTCGAAGCTCTTCCCCTCCAGGGCCAGCGCCCCGATGTAGTTCATGACCTCCCGGCGGAAATCGTCCTTGCGGCTCTCGGGGATGTCGATCTTCTCCTCGATGGAGCGCATGAGGCGCTCGTCGGGTTCCTCGTCCCGCCCGGTGTACTTGTTGCGGACCTTCTCCTTCTGGGTGTAGGCCTTGACGTTGTCGATGTAGTTGGCGCACAGCCGCCGCAGCGACTCGTCGTCGGCGCTGATGGCCCGCTGGACCTCGTTCTTCACCACGTCCTCGTACTCCTCCCGCGCCAGGGCCAGCAGCTCCCGGTAGCGCCTGCGCTGCTCCTCGGTGGTGATGAGGGAGTGGTGCTGGAGGCCGGCCTCGAGCTCATTGAGCACCATGAAGGGGTTCACGCAGCTCTCCGCCTGGTTGCTCACCAGGGCGTTGCTGATCTTGTCCTGGATGTAGCGGGGGCTGATGCCCTCCATCCCCTCCCGCCGGGCCTCTTTGCGCAGCTCGCGGATGTTGTCCTCGGTGAAGCCGGGCAGGCTCTTGCCGTTGTAAAGCTTGAGCTTCTGCATGAGGGTGAGGTTGGCCTTCTTGGGCTCCTCCAACCGGGTGAGGACCGACCACATGGAGGCCATCTCCAGGGTGTGGGGGGCGATGTGCTTGCCCCGGATGCGCTGGGGGTTGTAGTCCTTCTTGTAGATGCAGATCTCGTCGTCGAGCCGGGTGATGTAGGGGATGTCGATCTTCACCGTCCGGTCCCGCAGGGCCTCCATGAACTCGTTGTTCTGAAACTTTCGGTATTCGGGCTCGTTGGTGTGGGCGATGATGACCTCGTCGATGTCCGTTTGGGCGAACTTCTTGGGCTTGATCTTGTGCTCCTGGCTGGCCCCCAGGAGGTCGTAGAGGAAGGCCACATCCAGCTTGAGCACCTCGACGAACTCCACCAGCCCCCGGTTGGCGATGTTGAACTCGCCGTCGAAGTTGAAGGCCCGGGGGTCGGAATCGGAGCCAAACTCGGCGATCTTCCGGTAGTTGATGTCTCCCGTCAGCTCGGTGGAATCCTGGTTCTTCTCATCCTTGGGCTGAAAGGTGCCGATCCCCACGCGGTCCTTCTCAGCCAGGATGAGCCTCCGCACCCGCACCCGCTCCACCACCGTCGTCCAGTCGCCCCGGGCCTCGCGGAGGAACCTCTGATAGTAGAAGCGGCAGGCCGGGCAGAGGTCCCCCCGCACGGACACTTCGAAGTCCCCCCCGGGGGCTGCGTTGAGTTCCCCCAGCACGCGGTCGCGAAACTCCACGGGGATGAGGTGGAGGGGATCCTCGTGCATCGGGCAGGGCTCCACGCATTCATTCCCCTCCCGGTCCACCGACCGCCAGCCGAAGGTGTAGACGGCCCCTTCGTCCGTCTTGGAGTATGCCTCGAGGCCTTTCTTGAGCAGGCGCACCAGGGTGCTCTTGGAGCTCCCCACCGGCCCGTGGAGCAGGAGCACGCGGCGCTCCGTCCCGTAGCCCTGGGCCGCCGACTTGAAGATGTCCACCATCTTCATGAGCGGCTCATCCAGGCCGAAGATGGCGTCCTTGCCGCTCTCCACGGGGTCTTTGAAGAAGTTGTAGCGGGTGATCTTCTTCTTGGCGACCAGCACCTCCTCGGTCCCGTAAGAGAGGATCATGTCGTAGAGGCGCTGGAAGGCGTTGCGCGTGACCTGGGGGTAGCGCCGGACGATGTCCAGGTACTCCCCGAAGCTCCCCTCCCAGGTCTGCTCGCGGAAATGCGCCTCGCTCTGAAGGTCCTGGATGAGAGAGATGATGTCCCGGCCGTTCCTCATCAGTTCCTAACCTCCACAACACCCACAGGCGCCCGCTCGCGGCGGGGCGACTTCCGCCCCCTCCGCCTCCCCTCCCGGGGCCCGCCCAGCGCGCGCCAACCCCGCGCAAGCGGTTTAAAAACCAGCCTATCGAGCCGTTCCAACCCTTGTCAACCTTCCCGCGGGGGCGGCCTCCCTCCGGGGGGCAGGGGCCGCGAAACCTGGCCCGCCCCCTCGCTCCCCTCACTCCCAAGGCAAAAGGCGTGCCCGGGAGCCCTCTGCCTGCGCATCAAGCCGGAGCGAGCGGGGCGGAGGGGGGAGAGAGGGCCGCCATTCTCTGCTCCATGTCCTCCGCATGGGAGCCCGGCCAGTACACCCGGCGGCAGTGGGGACATCGGAAGAACCGGGGCTGGTGGTGGAAGACGAACTCCGGCACCATCCCCGCCACCTCGGCCTTGGCGACCACCTGCAGCGGAGCGTTGCACTCCATGCAGATGCGGAGTGCCCGCTCCGAGGGCCCCAAGCCCAGGCGCCGGAGCACCTCGCGCACCTGGGCGGCGGGGAGTTCCTCCCGCAGCAGCAGGCAGCGCCCGCGCACCGCCCGCTGCGCGGCCAGGCGCGAACTTCGGGTGAGGAGCAAGCGCCCCTCCGCCAGCGCGCGGGCGAGGAAGGAGGGCTCCAGGCGTCGCAGGTAGAGCGTGTCGTAGCCAAGGGCGCGAAGCCAACGGGCAACCTTCCCGAGCGGGGGGTCCGCGATGAAGCGGGGCGGAGAGGCAGGTGGCGACGCAGCCTGCGGTTCCGGTCCAGAAGGGCTTCGGATGCTTCCCTCGCTCTCTATGGGCGGCCTCGGGTCAGCCATAACTACGCCCACTCTCGGCGGCCGCGGCTACCCCCATAGCGCAGTGCATAATATCTCCCCAAGCTGCACCCTTGCGCAACAGTTTTTTTCCGGGGGCCCGAACCCCCGCCCGGCGCCAAGTGATTGACAAGGATGCGGGGGCAGCATAATAATCCACTCCTATATGAGTGGTGCGGCCGGGCCGCTAAGCGCAGTCAGCCGCGAAAGGGGGGTGTCTCGTGCATCCGACCCTCGGCGCCCGCGATAGCGAGATCCTCAGGGCCCTCATTTCCCATCACATCCGCACGGCGGAACCGGTGGGCTCGCGGGCCCTGAGCAAGTACGCGCGCCTGAGCCTCAGCGCCGCCAGCATCCGCAACGTCATGGCCGACCTCGGGGAGAGGGGCTACCTCTCCCAGCCACACACCTCCGCGGGCCGGGTGCCCACCGACCTGGGCTACCGGGTGTATGTGGACTCTTTGATGGAGACCCATCAGCTCACCGAAGCCGAGTCCTGGGCCATCGAGAGGGCCTACGCTCCGCCCCCGGTGCGCCCGGAGGACCTCCTGGTCCTTTCCTCCCGCCTTCTCTCCCATTTGACCAACCAGGCGGGCCTGGTCCTGATTCCCAACCTCGCCCAGCGCCTGCTCCGGCACATGGAGTTCATCGCGGTGGGGCCCAGGCAGGTGCTGGCGTTGCTGGTGGCGGACCGCGGCCTCGTCCACAGCCGGACCCTGGCGGTGGAGGAAGAGATCCCCCAGGAGACGTTGGACCGCATCTCCCGCTACCTCAACGAGGAGTTCTCGGGAATAACCCTCCACGAGATCCGGCACCGGCTGGTGGAGGGGATGGGAGAGGACAAGCTCCGCTTCGACGCCCTCTTCTACAAGGCCATGGACCTCAGCTGCAGGGCGTTCGCAGAGGAGGAGAGCTCCAGCGAGGAGGTCTACGTAGAGGGTGCCTCCAGCGTCCTCGACCAGCCCGAGTTTGCCGAGGACGTGGAGAGGATGCGGGCCATCTTCCGCACCCTCGAGGACAAGAGCCGGCTCGTCCGGATCCTGGACCGCTGCATGGACTCCCGGGGAGTGTTGGTGGTCATCGGCTCCGAGAACCGGTCCGAAGACATGGAGGGCCTGAGCCTGGTGGCCCACAATTACTCCTGTGGAAACCGGGTGCTCGGCAGCGTGGGCATCGTGGGCCCCAAGCGCATGGAGTACCCCCGCATGGTCGCCCTGGTGGCCCACACCGCAGGGGTCCTCAGCCAGGCCCTCTCGCGGCAGGCATGAGGGTCCCCGAGAGTGTGTCCGGAGGACCCCGAGGGGACCGGCCCCGCACCAGCCCCGCGGGGGGGAAGTTCCCCGCCGGGCGATTCGCCTTCTGCGCCGGCGCCCCGGCCTGCTGCCGGGGAGGAGGGTAAACCCGCCCAGCCCGACGTCGATTACAGAGACCTCTACCTCCGCCTGCGGGCGGAGTTCGATAACTTCCGAAAACGGGAACACCGCGAGCGCGAGGCCTTCCGTCTTCAGGCCCACCGGGAACTTGTGGCCGCGCTGCTGCCCATCTTGGACGACCTGGAGCGAGCCGCCGCCCACATGGGGGCGGAGGAGGTGGGCGGGGTGGTCCGGGGTGTGGAGCTCATCGCCGCCTCCCTGCGCGAGCTCCTCCGCCGCCAGGGGCTGGAGCCCATCGCCGCCCTCGGCGAGAGCTTCGACCCGGAGCGCCACGAGGCCCTCCTCGCGGTCGAGAGCGCCGACCACCCCGACAACACCGTCATCGAGGAGCACCAGCGGGGCTACCTCCTCCGGGGGGAGGTGCTCCGGCCGGCAAGGGTGACGGTAGCCCGGTCCGTTCCCCAGGCCGAGGGGTGAGGGAAGCCTCCCCGGGGTGTCCGTGAAGCCGTCGGACTGTTCCGCCCTCCTGGGGCTATCACGGAGGGTCACTTCGGAGGAACTCCGCCGGGCCTGCCGGGGCGCCCCAACCCGGGGTCCCCAAGCGGCAGGCCGCTTGGGGACCCCAACGCGCGGGCGCGTTGGGGACCCTTGCCGGGGGCTCACCCTGCGCCACGATCCCGACAAAAGCCCGAGCGCGCCCGAGGCGGAGGGGGAGCCTTGAGACTCTTCTTCGTCGAGGAGGGCCAGATCTCAGGGGAGCGGGTCGAGATCGCCGGGTCGGAGGCGCGCCACATGGTCCGCGCACTCCGCATGGCTCCCGGCGAGCGCTGCCGCGTATCGGATGGGCGGGGGAGGGCGTACCTGGTGGAGCTCACCTCGGTGGGGCCACGCCGGGTAGAGGCGCGGGTGGAGGAAGAGCTCCCCGCCCCCGACCCGTCGCGCCGCCTGGCCCTCGGCCAGGGACTTCCCCGGGCGGCGAAGTTCGACCTCATCCTCCAGAAGGCGGCGGAGCTTGGGGCGGCCGAGGTCTATCCGCTCCACCTGGCCCGGTGCCTCGACCGCGGCACGGGCTAGGGAGAGAGGGCGCGG
>JBHIBR010000004.1:0-15505 GCA_046759145.1 Nitrospinota bacterium
GTGCGTGCGGCTGGATGAGGAGGAGTTGGTGGGAAAGACCCGCGCCTCAGCCCTGGCGCGGGGGATGGCGCCCCGCCGGGCTCGGCCTGGGCGGGGGAGACGCTCCCCGGCCCGCGCTGAGGGCTCCACCACCCATCTCTCCGCAGTAGACGGCCGGGGAGACGCCGTGAGCCTCACCCAGACCCTGGGTTCTCCCTTCGGCTCGGGCGTCGTCGTCCCGGGGCTCGGCTTCATCTGGAACGACCACATGCTCTGGATGGAGGCCGACCCGGCCTCCCCCAACGCCCCCGGCCCCGGCAAGCGCACCATCACCAACATGTCCCCCACATTGGTATACGAGGGGGAGAGGCTCCGGCTCGTCGTCGGAAGCCCCGGCTCTTACCGCATCGTGCCGGCACTGGCGCAGGTGCTGGTGAACTTCCTCGACCACGGGATGTCGCTCGCCGAGGCGGTGGAGGCCCCCCGGTTCCACTTCCAGGGGGAGAAGCTCGAGCTCGAAGAGCGCATCCCCGAGGGCGTGCGGCGGGAGCTCGCCGGGAGGGGGTTTGACCTCCGCGTTGGCGGGGCATTCGACCACTACTTCGGCGGCTTCCACGCCGTCGAGCTAGATGCGGAGAGCGGCGCCCTCCGGGCCGCCGCCGACCCGCGAAGGACGGGGACGGTGGCCGTCCTCTAGCCGAAGGGTCCTCAGCGCCCCACGAACAGGCGGTCCACCGCCTGCGCCAGCTCGGCCAGGTTGCTCACCTGGTGGACGCTCTCGCACAGGGGGAGGTAGAGGGGCATGTCGCTGTCCCCCGTCCCCCAGAGGGGGTGGGGCTCGGGGTTGAACCAGAGCACCCGCCGGGCGCGCCTCCCGATGGTCTCCAGGCAGTCGAGGCGGGGGTCGTTGAAGTTGTTCCGGCCGTCTCCCAGGATGAGGAAGGCGGTCCGCCGGTCCACCGCGTCGAGGTATTCGTGGCAGAAGGTGGCAAGCGAGGCCCCCAGGTCGGTGCTGTAATAGCCCGGCGGCAGGCGGCGGAGGACGGATGCCACCGCCACCGCAGGGCGATGTTCGTTGAACTCGTCACTGATCTCCTCCAGATGGTCGATGAAGGCGAAACTCCGCGCCCGGGCCACCTGGTCTTGGAGCTCGTAGATGAGGCGGAGCAAGAACTCGGCGCAGTGGCGCACTGAGGTGGAGACATCGCAAAGCAGCACGAGCTTGGGCTTCAAGTGGCGACGGCGCAGGCGCAGCTCCATGGGCACCCCTCCGTAGCGGAGGTTGGTCCGCAGGGTCGCCTTGGGGTCCAGGTGGCCGCGCTTGCCCCGCCGGTGGCGCAGCGCCGCCCGGCTCCGGAGCCGCGCCGCGAGCCGGTGCACCTCGTCCCGGAGGGCCTCTGCCTCCCGCTCGGTGAGCCGTCGGAAGGGGATGTGGGGGAGCTCGGGCCCTTCCTGGGGGCGGTACTCCTCGGCGGCCCGGCGGGCGATGCTCCCCCCGGCGAAGTGACGGAGCTGCTCCTCGAGCGCCTGGAGGTTCATCCCCGCGAGCTCCTGAAGCCGCTCGAGGTCCTCCCGGCCCATGCCCCCCTCGGCCAGCCCCTGGAGGAGGTGCTCGAGGGCCTCCAGGAGTTCCTGCCAGCCGAGGGCCCGCTTCATCCGTTGCTCCGCCCAGCTCTGCTGGTCGAGGCGGCGCATCCGCGAGAGGCCGGCCTCGCGTCCGAGCGCCTCCAGCTCTTCCCGGCGCAGGCCTTTCCCCGAGAGGAGCTTTCGCAACAGCTCCCCCACCCGCCCCGCCCGCCCCGCCAGCGCCCGCAGGGCCAGCTCGAGCCGCCGCCTTCCCTCCTCGCCGAGCATCTCCTCGGGTCGGAGGGTAGGGGGCTGCCCTGTGCCGAAGAAGAGCGGGAAGAGGCGCTCAAAGGTGGGGAGGTCGGCTGACTCCTTCACGAGGGTGGCGCGGAGGGCGGTGCGGAAAGGTTCCCGCTCCCTCACCCCCAGCCCTTCCACCGCCCGGAAGCAGTCCACGCTCTCGGCGAGCGAAACGCGCACCCCCGAGGCGCGCAGGGCCGCGACGAACTCAACCAGCCGGCGTTCCATCGTCGCGCCCAGCTTCCTCCTCCTCCCGCCTGCGGAAGAGGGAGCGGTGGGCCCGGAGGACGTCCTGCTCGTGCTTGAGCAGCACGGTCAGGGTGCTTTCCAGGGTGCGGGGCTCCAGCGATTTGGCGTTCAGCATCAGCAGCGCCTTGGCCCAGTCCAGGGTCTCGCTCACGCTGGGGTGTTTCTTCAGGTCGATGCGGCGCAGGCGCTGGACCACCTCCACCGTCTGGCGCGCGAGCTGGGGGGAGAGGCCGGGCACCTTGAGCTGGACGATGTGCAGCTCCTCCCCCGCCGAGGGATAGTCGATGAAGAGGTAGAGGCAGCGTCGCTTGAGGGCCTCGCTGAGCTCGCGGGTGTTGTTGCTGGTGAGGAGCACGGCGGGCGTCTGACGCGCCCGGAGGGTGCCCAGCTCGGGGACGCTCACCTGGAAGTCGCTCAGCACCTCCAGGAGGAAGGCCTCGAACTCGGCGTCCGAGCGGTCCACCTCGTCCACCAGGAGGAGGGCGGGCCGCTGGGCGCGGATGGCCCGCAGGAGGGGCCGCTCCAGGAGGAAGCGCTCGGAGAAGAACACCTCCTCTTCCTCGGCCAGCCGGTCCGCCGCCTCCCGCAGGGTGCGGGCCCCGCTGAGGACATCCCGGAGCTTATCCCGCAGGAGCTGGGTGTAGAGGATCTGCTTGGCGTACTCCCACTCGTAGAGGGCCTTGGTCTCATCCAGGCCCTCGTAGCACTGCAGGCGCACCAGCTCCCGCCTCGTGGCGAGCGCCCAGCACTTTCCCAGCTCCGTCTTCCCCACCCCTGCCGGGCCCTCGACGAGGACTGGTTTGCCCATCGACTCGGCCAGGAAGAGGGTGGTGGCGATGGCGTCGGAGGGGATGTACTGCTGCGCCGCGAGGGCCTCCCGCACTGAGGCGATGTCTCTCCAGGGGGGACGTTTGTCAGTGGTTTTTCGCATGGATGAGAGCTCCGGGATGAGGAGAAAACCCGCTCGCTAGCAGCGCCCACGATAGCACAGCCCCGGGGGGGTCAAAAGGGCGATGGTCCCAGGAGCCTGCTCACCTCGGCGGCGTCTCCCCTCACCGGCCGTCTCAGCGGCGCCGGAGGTGGGCGAGGGCGAAGGCCATGAGCTGGAGCAGCACGATGGTCGCCCCCGAGGGGAGGTTGAGGCGGTTCGAGAGCACCAGGCCCAGGACGGAAGAGCCCACCCCCACGGCCAGCGCAAGCGCCACCACCCGCCCGAAACGGGCGCTGAGGGCGAGGGCGGTGGAGGCTGGGAGGATGAGGAGGGCGTTCACCAGCACGATCCCCACCACCCGGGCTGCCACCACCACCGTCAGGGCTAGGAGGGCGAGGAGGCCGAAGTGGAGCGCCCCCACGGGGAGCCCCATGATGAAGGCCATCTCCTCATCGAAGGTGTAGGCGTAGAGTTCCTTGAGGAAAAAGATCACAAGGCCCCCCACCAGGGCCCCCACGCCCAGGATCACCCACACGTCGGCGGGGCTCACCGCCAGGATGGACCCGAAGAGGTAGCCGAACACTTCGGCGGTGTAGCCCCGCCGCAGGGAGAGGAGGATCACCCCCAGCGCCATGGAGGAGACGAAGAAGATGCCGATGGCGCTGTCCTCCGAGACACGCCCCCGCCGGCTCACCAGCCCGATGAGGAAGGCGACCCCCAGGCAGTAGAGGCCGCTGATGAGATAGATGCCGAGGTCGGGCCGGTAGGCGCGCTCGGAGACGTAGAGTCCCAGCGCCAGCCCGGCGAAAGCGGCGTGGCTGATCCCCTGGCCGATGAAGGCCATGTTCTTGAGAACCACGAAGACCGAGAGCAGCGAGCAGACCGTCCCCAACACCACGCCCGCCAGCAGGGCGCGCTGGAGGAAGGCCAGCTCGAAGAAATCCCGCACCGGGGCCAGGGCGAGCTGGAGAAGGGCTTCCAATCGGGTCCCCCCTAGGGGCTCCCCGGCCCGAGGGCCCGCCGGAGCTGGGCCAGGTTGAAGCGCATGAGCTCAAGGTAGCTCTCGCGGCCGGGCACGCCGGGGCCCCCCAGCGGGTCGAGGGTCTCCACCGCTCCTTCCACCTCCCGGGCCACCGCCTCGGCCGCTGCGGGGCTGAGTTGAGGCTCCGCGAAGATGACCCGAACCCGCAGGGCCCGAAGTTTCCTCACCACCTCTTTCAAGAGCGATGGAGTGGGCACCTTGCCGGGGAAGGGTTCGAGGACGGCCGCCACCTCCAGGCCGTAGCGGCCGAAGAGGTAGCGGAAGGCGTCGTGGAAGGTGGCGGCGCGCCGGGCGGGGAAACGGGAGGTGGCCACGCGGAACTCCCGGTCGAGCTGCCGGAGTTTTTGCAGGTATCCCTCCGCCCTCGAGCGGTAGTCGGCCGCCCCCTCCGGGTCCACTTCCGCCAGGGCCGCGGCCATGCGGCGCACCATAGACTGCGCCCGGACGGGGTCGAGCCAGAGGTGAGGGTTGGGCGCCCCTTCAGCGGTGCCCTGCGGGCCCAGCCCCTCCGCCAGGCGGACCACCCGCACGGCCGGGTTGGCCGCCTGCACCAGCTTCTCGGCCCAGCCCTCCAGCCCGAGGCCGTTCGCGAAAAAGACGCGCGCCCGGGCCAGGAGCCGAACCTCCGAGGGGCGGGGCTCGAAGGCGTGGGGGCTCGCCCCCGGGGGCACCACCAGGACCACCTGCGCCCGCTCCCCCGCGAGGGTCTTCGCCCAGTCGAAGAGCGGGGCGATGCTCGCCGCGACGACAGGCTTTGTCTCGGCCCATCCTGCCGTGGGGAGCAGAGCCGGCGAGAGGAGGGTCCATCCTACGGCGAGAGCCCCGAAAAGGGGGCGCAGGGAGAGGTTCATTTGCGGATCGCTCGCCATTTCTAAGAAAGCCCCTGGTCCCCCCGCCGGGCCCCATCATAGAGTCCGGAAATTGTCCCGCCAGACCGATTACTTTACAAGGCTCAGCCCGCTCCTCGCGCCGGAAAGAAGGGCCGGGGTCCTCGCCAGTCCCGGCCCGTCCCGTTGCGCTGAGCCTCAGCGGCTTATCATGTGGGGCTTCAATTCATATTTCCTCTTTATGGTGAACACTCCCTCCCCCGGAGGGAGATGGGAACATGCCCGCGAGGGGGAGGCCGGTTTGGGCGAAGCGGGGGGCAAACGGGAAAGCGCGCTTTCCGCTCACCCTTTGAGCTTCACAATATTAGACACGGCCACGGGCCGGGCGAAGCCTTTAATGTGCAGTTCCCCCCGAGGCTCGGCCTCGACGAGTTCTTCGATCTTGCTGAGCGTCCTCTGATTGGTCAGGATCTGCCCTCCCCTGGCCTCAGAGGAGAGGCGGGAGGCAAGAATGGTCACATTGCCCACCGCCCCGTAGTCCCTCCGACCCTCAAAACCGATGGTCCCCATGGTCGCGTATCCGGCGGCCATCCCGATCCCCAAATCCAGGTCGTAGCCTTTTTTGAGCCATCCCGTGCGGAGGTCTTTCACTCTGGCTTGCATTTCGACGGCCATGCGGACCGCCATTTCCGTGTGGTCCTCGCGGGGGATGGGATCATTGAAGAAGGCCATGATTCCGTCTCCGGCAAAATGCTCCAGCGTTCCCTCGTACTGAAAGATCAGCTTGCCCATTTCGGTGTGATAGCCCCTCAGGAACTCAATGACCTCCTCGGGCTCGGCGTAGTCCGAGAAAGCGGTGAAGCCGCGCAGGTCCAGGAAAACGACGGTGACCTCGCGCCGATGGCTCTTGAAGGGGTCGTCGCCCTCGCTCTCGAGGATGGTTTTGGCGATTTGAGGGGAGAGGTAACGCTTGAAGCGGCTCACCCGTGCTATCTCATTCACCTGTTCCCTGACCTTTTCCTCCAACGTCTGATTCAATTCACTTAATTGTCGATGCGCCCTCTCGAGCTCGATGAGGTTCCGCCGCAATTCAAGCTGGGCCACCACTTGACTGGCCAGGTGCCGGATGGCCTCGGTCTGTTCGGGGGTCAGCTCACGGGGCTCGAAATCGAGCACGCATATGCTCCCCAAGGCATAGCCCTGCGGGTTGATCAGCGGCATCCCGCAATAGAACCGGTGGTACGGCTCCCCCACGACGAGGGGATAGTTAGAAAATCGTTCGTCCTTCGTCAGGTCCGGGACGACCAGCAGGTCGTTCCGGCAGATCGTGTTGGAGCAGATAGTGGGATACCTGGGCCTTTCGGTTATTTCAGGGGGAATGCCGTATTTGGACTTATACCATAGCCGTGACTCATCGATCATGTTGATATGGGCGATCGGGCAATGGCAGATCTGCGCGGCCAGCTTGGTGATATCATCGTAGGCCAGCTCCGGCGCGCTGTCCATGATGTTGTACGTGCGGAGGGCGGCCACACGTTCGGCGTCGTTTTCCGGGATTGGAACATCCATGACCAAGGCCTCCCCTTCTTCTTAAGGTTAAAAAGCCGAGCGCTTTGCCGGTCTTTCCTACCGCCGATTTCCTATAGAGATGGATGTCTCACTCATATTGACACAGAGGAACTGTTCAGGAGCTCCCCTTGAGGCGAAGATAGCCCCCCTCCGCCTGGCCTTCAAGCGTCTTTTGGAACCCCATAAACTGGCGCCGGCAAAGAGCCGGGGCGCCCAACGCCTCAGCGCACCCGGAAGCGCTCGACCGCCTCCTCGTCCACCTCGACTCCGAGGCCCGGCCCTTGCGGCACGCGCACCATGCCCTCCCGCACCTCGAGGCCGGTGCAGATGTCGGCCGCGTGCCAGGCGGGGCCTTTGCCCGACTCGTTGTAGGCCACGGCGGGGGTGGAGGCGAAGAAGTGGGCGGCCGCCGCGTCGATGAGAGAAGTGTGCACCACGCTCCCGCAGAGGACGAGGATGTTCGCACTCTCCAACACCGCCGCCACCTTCTTGCAGGCCAGGAGGCCTCCCTCGCGGTTCACCTTCACGCTGGCCACATCTGCGGCGCGCCGGCGCACGAGCTCACCCACATAGTCGGGCCGCATGCTCTCGTCCGCCCCGATGGGGAGGGGGCTCTCGCGGGCCACGTAAGCCAGCCCCTCCAGGTCCTGGAGGGGGACGGGCTGCTCCACCATCTCGACCCCGTAAGGCACAAGCTCGCGGCAGGCCGCAACCGCCTGCTTAGGCCTCCAGCTCATGTTGGCGTCCACCACGAGCATCACCCCCTCCCCCACCGCCTCCCGCACCTTCGCCACCCGGCGCACGCTGGTGGAGACATCCTGGTTCATCTTCACCTTGAAGGCCCGCAGCCCGCCCGCCATCGCCTCCCGGGCAAGTTCGGCGGTCCGCTCGGGGGCCTCGAGGGGGAGGATGTCAAAGGCGGGCATGGCCTCCCGCACCAACCCCCCCAGGAGGTCGTAGGCGGGCCGACCGAGGAGCTTGCCCACTAGGTCGTGGAGGGCGATGTCCACCGCCGCCTTTGCGGCGTAGTGGAATGGGATGGCCTCCTCGAGGGAGGTCATCAGGGCCTCCCGCCGGAAGGGGTCCTGGCCGAGGAGGCGCGGGACCAGCACCTCGCGGAGGACGGCCGCCGCCCCCGCCTGGGTCTCCCCGGTGGGGTGAGAGCGGGCCGCAGCAGCACCCCAGCCGGTCGCACCCGCGTCGGTGGTGATCTTGAGGAGCACGTCCCGGGAGTGGGTCTCCATCCGCGTTGCGTCCTTGTAGGGGTGCTTGAGGGGTATGGCAATGGGGATTACGTCCGCGCGCTCGACCTTCATGGATGCCCCCTTCGGCCGACCGGGGCGGCATAGCAAACCCCTCCCGCTCCCTCCTCCCCGGCCCGCGGAGGGAGCTTGCCCCCGGGATGGCAGTGAGATGGATGGTAACGGCCAGCCGCCCCCCGGACAAGGCGGGGGGACAGGGCCTTCAGCTTGCCTTCCGGGGGGGCGGAATACGGCGGAAACTTTCCTGACTTGCACTGGAAAGAGCAAGGGAATAAAATTACCCTTAGGGGGTTAGGGTATTTTGGTGCGAGTTAGTTCCGCCTTGGAGGAGGGTGCATTGGTCAAGGCCGACGAATTCATCGGAGAAGAGAGGAAGTCCCAGATCCTCAACCGTCTCGCCCGCATCGAGGGTCAGGTGCGCGGCCTCCAGCGCATGGTGGAGGAGGGGCGCTATTGCGTCGAAATCCTCGGCCAGCTCTCGGCCGTCCACGAGGCTCTCCGGGGCGTGGGAAAGGAAGTGATGCGGAATTACCTGGAAGGTTGCGTCACCCGCGCCATCCGGGAGGGCCGTGGGGGGGAGATCTACGACGAGGTGATGGACATCCTCCACAAGTACGCCCGGTAGGGGGTGAAGAGGATGGAACGCGTGCAGTTCAAGATCGGCGGGATGCAGTGCTCCTTCTGCGTGGAGAGCATCCACAAGGCTTACGCGCGCATGGACGGGGTGCTCGATGTGTCCGTGAGCCTCTCCCACGAGGAGGCGCTGGTCCAGTACGACCCGGAGAAGGTGACTCCCACCGAGCTCAAGGACACCCTCAGCAGCATGGGCTACACCGTGCGGGACCCCCGGAAGGTCCACTCCTTTGAAGAGGAGGAGGCGGAGGTTCGCCGGCACCGAAACCTGCTGATATGGGCCGCAGGGTTCATGCTCGTTTCGCTGGGCCTCATGAGCGCCATGTGGCTGGGCGTCCGGCAGCCGTGGTTCAAGTGGGCGATGCTGGGCCTGGGCCTGGGCATGGTCTTCGGGGTGGGCTGGTACATCTTGATGATGGCGTGGGCGGCCCTCCGCCGGGGCATCCTGAACCAGCACGTGCTCATGGAGTTCGGCGCCTTCGGCGGCCTGGCAGGTGGTGCGGTCGGGTTCTTCACGCAGCCCTGGCCCACGGGCGACTTCCTGGGGGCTGCGGTCTTCATCACCGCGTACCACATCCTCTCGGCCTACGTCTCCACGGTGGTCCGTACCAGGAGCTCCCAGGCCATCAAGAAACTGATGGACCTCCAGCCCGCCATGGCCCGGGTCATCCGGAACGGCAGGGAAGAAGAGGTGCCCGTCGAGGAGGTCCGTCCGGGCGAGCTGGTGCGGATCCGTCCCGGGGAGAGCGTCCCGGTGGATGGCGAGGTGGCGGAAGGGCTCTCCGGTGTGGACCAGAGCCTGGTGACGGGCGAGTCCATCCCCGTCGAAAAAACCGTCGGGTATGAGATCATCGGCGGCTCGGTGAACCAGACCGGCACGCTGCTGGTGCGGGTCACCAAGGTGGGGGAGGAGAGCTTCCTCCAGCAGGTGGCGCGCTCCATCCAGGAGGCCCGGGCGTTGAAGCCGGGCATCATGCAACTGGTGGAGCATGTGTTGAAATGGTTCGTCCCGGGGGTCCTCATCGCGGCGGGGGCGGCATTCACCCTCTGGACCCTGGGGTCATGGCTGGTGACGGGAGAGCCCAACGTCAGCCGGGCCATCTTCGCCACCCTGGCGGCCCTGGTGATGGGGTATCCCTGCGCCCTGGGGATGGCTACCCCCCTGGCCATGATCCGCGGCGGGGGCATCGCCGCCCAGAAGGGCGTCCTGATGCGCTCCGGCGAGGCCTTCCAGGTGTCCAAAGATGTGCGGAAGGTGGTGCTGGATAAGACCGGCACCCTCACCCGGGGCAAGCCGCAGGTGGTAGAGCTGGTGCCGGCGGGCGCTTACCAGGAAGGCCACGTCCTGGCGCTTGCGGCGGCCGCCGAGAGTTCCTCAGAACATCCCCTGGCCCGGGCCATCGTCGAGAGGGCGGAGGGGGCGAGCTTCCCCGAGCCCCAGGATTTCCAGGCCCTCCCGGGGCGGGGCATCAGGGCCACGGTCGAAAATAAGCCAGTGCTGGTGGGAAGCCCCCGATTCCTCGCCGAGGAAGGAATCGACCTCGCCTCGGTTCAGGAGCGTCTCGAGGCGATGGAGGGGCAGGGCCGCACAGTGGTGGCCGTGGCCGAGGCCGGCCGGCTGGCGGGGCTGATCGCCATCGCGGACACCCTGAAGGCCGATGCCGCCGAAGCGGTTGCCCGGATGAGCGACGCCGGCCTGGAGCCGGTCATGGTGACCGGCGACAACTGGCGCACCGCAAGGGCGGTGGCCTCCCAGGTGGGCATCACCGAGGTCATGGCCGAGGTGCTCCCCGACCAGAAGGCGGAGAAGGTCCGGGAGCTTCAGGGGCGGGGATACCGGGTGGCCATGGTGGGGGACGGCATCAACGACGCGCCCGCCCTCATGCAGGCGGACGTGGGGATCGCCATCGGGGCTGGCACCGACATTGCCATCGAGTCTGCTGACGTCGTCCTGGTCGGCGACCGGCTGGGTGGCGTGGTGGACGCCTACTACATTGGGAAGAGCAGCTTCCGCAAGACCCTCCAGAACGTCACGCTTGCCTTCGCCTTCAACGGCATCGGCGTCCCGGCGGCGATCACGGGGCTCGTTCACCCGGTCATGGCCATGGTCGCTATGGCGGCCAGCGTCACCACGGTCTTGCTGAACTCCTTCGGCGGAAAGCTCATCCCCCGGCGCGGGGGTGCCCCTCACCAAAGAGTCGAGGCTGAAGCGGCCCCGACTCCAGCAGCCGCTCCTGCGGGGGCCGAGGTGACGGCCTCCGATGGGGCGCGCACCTTCGCCTTCACCGTCGAGAGCATGCACTGACTCGGGTGCCTCTCGGCAATCGAGCGGGCGCTCGATACGATCCCGGGCGTGGAGAGAGTGGAAGGTAACGTGAAGACAAAGCGCCTGGAAGTCCAGATCAGCGAGGAGGCTGCCACAGAAGACGTGGTCCGCATGATGGAGCAGATCGGTTTTCCGGTGGAGGGCTGAGCGGTGGGGGACCTCGTCCGCTTCGTGGGGATTCCTGTGGGATTCGGCCTCCTTGGCTTCGTTGAGCCCTGCTCCATGGGGGCGAATTTCGTTTTTCTCGCCTACCTCCGGGAGCGGCCCGCCCCCGAGCGGCTGCGCCACGCTCTCACCTTCGTCCTGAGCCGCGCCCTCTTTCTCGGGCTCCTCGGAGGCGGGGTTGCGTGGCTGGGCCAGTCCTTTGCGGCGGGAGCCTTCCTCTACAGCGCGGGACTCGGGGCGCTCTACATCTTCCTGGGCCTGATGGGGCTGGGGATCTACTTTGGCCTCTTTATTTTCCCCATGGGCGACCCGGGGGCTTGGCTCCAGAAGAAGGCGGGCCTCTCCCTCCCGATGGGCGTGGCCTTCGGCCTGAGCGCTCCCATATGCGCCGCCCCCCTCTTCCTTGCCCTGCTGGGCCAAGCGGGTTTGGCGGGGGTGGCCAATGGCTTTATGTCCCTCGCCTTGTTCGGATTGGCCCTCTCGGCGCCACTGCTCGCCATCGCGGCATCGCGGAGGGCCTCAGACCTGCTGTCCCGCGTGGGGAGCCATTCGGCGCGGATGCCGCTTTTCGCGGGGGTCTTCCTGCTGCTCGTCGGCCTGTGGAGCGTCGTCGTGGGATGGAGGGGTTTCGCGTGACTTTCGTCGGGGAGGGGATCAATGAACCACGGGGATGTTGCACCCCGTCTGGGCTATGATTGCCATGGCCTTGAGCGTGAGCGCGGTCCTGGCGAACTCCTTCGGCGGGAGGCTGCCGGGCGCCGGCCCCCGGGCCGGAGCGAAGGTTCCCGCTCCGTTGGAGCCCCAGTGGGAATGGGGGCTCAAGAGAATTGGGACGCCCGGGGTGCCCGGTGGCACCGGCCGCCGGGTCAAGCGAGAGGAGGAGAAGCCCGTGGAACTCGAGCTGCGCGTGCCATCCATTAGTTGCCAGGGCTGCGTGGATAGCCTCCGCAAGGCCCTGACCAGCGAGGGCGCCGAGGCGGTCTCGGGCGACCCCGAGAAGAAGACCATCCGGGTCCGCTTCGACGAGAGGCACCTGGACGAGGGGAGGATCCGCGAGGCCATCCTGACGGCGGGCCACGTGGTGGGGGAGTGAGGGCCGGAAGCCCCGCGTCTTTTCCCCTCTGCCGCTGCGACGGATCGGGGGGCAGTGTTAAACTCACCCCGGCTTCCTTCGAGCGCAGGCGGAGGGAGCAAAGGGCGTGGGAGCACCGGGCCAGCGCTCCCGGCCTGGAGGAGACGGGGCGATGGCAGAGCTTTCTCGAAAGGACCGCAGGCGGCTTGAGCGCGAGAGGACCCGGGAGGAGCGGTTGCGAGAGCACGCGAGGAGGGTCCGGGGCCGGAGACTCAAGAGGGTTCTCACCTACGGCCTTTACGCCCTCGTGGCGGCCGCCGTGGTCTTCGGTCTCTACAGGTGGTTCACCCGGGAGCTGCCGGGGGAGTTCGTCACGAGCCTGGGCAACCAGCACATCTCCGACCGGGAAGGTCGAGGGGTGAGCTACAACACAGACCCCCCTACCTCCGGGCCCCACGTGCCCAACATCGCCCGCTGGGGGGTCCACAAGGAGCCCATCCCGAAGGCTCTCCAGGTCCACAACCTCGAGGACGGGGGTGTCCTGGTGCAGTACCGCTGCCGCGACTGCCCCGACCTCATCGCCAGAATAGAAGCCATCGTCCGCCGCTACCCCGATCGCGTCATCGCCGCCCCCTACCCCGGGATGAAGCCTCTCATCGCCCTCACCGCCTGGGGGCGGATCGACCGGCTCGATGCCTTCGACGAGGCGCGCATTGTGCGCTTCATCGAGGCCTTCCGGGGTATCGACCACCACCCGCGCCGCTAGGGGGGTGGGCTTGTCCCCTCGATTGAGTCCTCCCCGCCCCGCGCCTGAGCCCTTCTCCACCGCCGCGTTCTCCTTCCGTCTGACGGACCCTGGCCTTGGGCGAGGGGGAGCTTGTATCATTAGGCCGCCCGCTGCACCGGATGGATTGCCTTCCTTGTTGGCGCGGCCAGCCGAGGGTCCCTGTGCGGGGAGAAGGGGAGGAAGGAGCGATGAGCCCAGAGCCGAAGCGCTACAGCCACGAGATCACTCAGGGCGTCGGCCGCGCCCCCGCGCGCGCTATGCTCAAGGGGGTAGGCTTCACGGACGAGGACCTTCGCCGCCCCCTGGTGGGGATCGCCAACACCTGGATCGAGATCGGGCCTTGCAACTATCACCTTCGCCGGCTGGCCGAGAAGGTGAAGGAAGGGGTGCGCGCCGCGGGCGGCACGCCCATGGAGTTCAACACTGTCTCCATCTCCGACGGGATCACCATGGGCACCGAGGGGATGAAGGCTTCCCTCATCAGCCGCGAGGTCATCGCTGACTCCATCGAGCTCGTGGCGCGGGGCAACCGGTTTGACGCTGTAGTGGCCCTCTCCGGCTGCGACAAGACCATCCCCGGCACCGTGATGGCGCTGGCTCGCCTCGACCTCCCCTCCCTCATGCTCTACGGCGGCTCCATCATGCCGGGCACGTTCCAGGGCCACGACGTGACCATCCAGGATGTGTTCGAAGCGGTGGGTGCCCACGCGGCGGGCCGGATGACGGACGCCCAACTCCGCGAACTGGAGGGCAGCGCCTGCCCCGGCGCAGGGGCCTGCGGCGGGCAGTTCACGGCCAACACCATGGCCACCGCCTTCGAGATCCTGGGCATCTCCCCTGTGGGGAGCGCCAGCGTGCCGGCCATGGACGTGCGGAAGGACGAGGTGGCCTTCGAGGCTGGAAGGCTGGTGATGGAGCTCCTCAGGCGGGACCTCCGCCCGAGCCAGGTCATCACCCGCGCCGCCCTGGAGAACGCCATCGCCGCCATCGCCACCACGGGGGGCTCCACCAACGGCGTCCTCCACCTGCTCGCCATCGCCCGCGAGATGGGCATCCCCCTCGCCATCGAGGATTTCGACACAATCAGCTCCCGCACCCCGCTCCTGGTGGACCTCAAGCCGGGCGGCCGCTTCGTGGCCACAGACCTCTACCGGGCGGGCGGCATCGGCCTCGTGGCGAAGCGCCTTCTGGACGGGGGTTTCCTGCACGGCGGCGCCCTCACCGTCACCGGGCGCACCATCGGCGAGGAGGTGCGCACTGCCGTCGAGACGCCGGGCCAGGAGGTGGTGAGGCCGCTCTCCCATCCCATCAAGCCTAACGGGGGCCTTGTCATCCTCAAGGGGAACTTGGCCCCCGAGGGATGCGTGGTGAAGGTGGCTGGCCACGAGCGGATGACCCACCGCGGGCCTGCGCGCGTCTTCGACCGCGAGGAGGACGCCTTCGCCGCCGTCCAGGGCGGGGAGATCCGGCCGGGCGATGTGATGGCCATCCGCTACGAGGGGCCCAAGGGGGGGCCGGGGATGCGCGAGATGCTCGCGGTCACGGGCGCCATCGTGGGGGCGGGCCTGGGGGAGTCGGTGGCCCTCCTCACGGACGGGCGGTTCTCGGGCGCGACCCACGGCCTCATGGCGGGCCACGTGGCCCCCGAGGCCGCGAGCGGGGGGCCCATCGCGGCGCTTCGCGAAGGGGACATCGTCTCCTTCGACGTGGCGGCCCGGCTCCTCGACGTGGAGCTCTCGGAGGAAGAGCTCCGCGCCCGGCTGCGCGGGTGGAAGCCGCCGGCGCCCCGCTACGCGAGCGGCGTGATGGCCAAATACGCCCGGCTTGTCTCTTCTGCCGCCGAGGGGGCCGTCACGCGATGAGGGGGGCCCGCAAGCGGGGAGAAGCTGAGGGCCCCAGGCTTTTCGTAGAGTTGCCGACCGGTTGCCCATTTGCGGAGCGCGGGAGGAGGCAATGACATACAGGTTCAAGGCCGGGGATGCCGTGCGGGTCAAATTCGAAATCCGGCCCGGCCACATGCTCCTGGGCAGCTCCGGCGGACCGGCGGACTCCAAGATGCCGGTTCTCTCGATCGCTCGTTCCCTTGACCCGTTGCCTCCTTGATCCCTTTCGTCTTCAGCCCCGAATACACGCTCCGCCTGTGGGGGCTCGAGAGGCTCCACCCCTTCGACGCCAGGAAGTTCCAGCGGATCCGGGACGCCCTGGTGGCCGAAGGCTTGCGCCGCCCCGGCGACTTTGCGCCTCCTGAGCCGCTCGACAGGGAGGCGCTCCTCAGGGTCCATGAGCCGGCCTACCTGGAGAGCCTCAGCCGGCCTTCTGTGCTGGGCCGGATCCTCGAGTTGCCCTTCCTTTCCCTCCTCCCTCGCTCGGTGGCGGAGCGGAAGGTGCTCGGCGTTTTTCTCCGCGTCACCGGAGGCACGGTGACGGCAGCGCGGCTTGCGCTCGAGCGGGGGCTTGCGGTCAACCTGGGCGGGGGCTACCACCACGCCTTCCGCGACCGGGGCCATGGATTCTGCGCGGTGAACGACATCGCGGTGGCCATCCGCGACCTCCAGGCGCGCGGGCTCATCCGGAGGGCGCTGGTGGTGGACGCCGACCTCCACCAGGGAGACGGCACAGCGGCCATCTTCCAGGATGACCCTAAGGTCTTCACCCTATCCGTACATGAGGAGGAGAATTTTCCCTTTCCCAAGATGCGGAGCGACCTGGACGTGGGCCTACCCTCCGGCGTGGGCGATGCCGATTACCTCGCCGCCCTAGAGGGGGCCCTGGAGGAGGCTGAGGCGCGCTTTTCGCC
>JBHIBR010000005.1:0-15265 GCA_046759145.1 Nitrospinota bacterium
GGTGCGGAGCGAGACGCGGCCCCGCCCTTCCACCCGCGCGAAGTCGGCGTTCGTCCCGGCCGGGAGGAAGGCCTCGTGGTGCCGGATCGCGCGCCCCACGCCGGCCACGTCGAAGGACTCCAGGTCCTGCACGAATTCGACCGCGTGGGGCACTCCGGCCTCGATGCTGTGGAGGCGCCTCCGGGCGCCATCTACCACGAGCTCCAGGTCCAGACGGATGGACCTGGGGAGGGGGAGCAGGAGCTTCACCCTCGCGCCCCTCACCTCGGCCTCGATGATCCCGGCGAGGGTCTCGAAGCGGAGGTCGGCGGGCGCCATCCCGAGCTCGTGCGCGTAGCGGGCGGCGCACCGGCCGCCGTTTCCGCACATCTCCGCCTCGCTCCCGTCCGCGTTGAAGAAGCGCCAGCGGAAATCCACCCCCTCCGCGGGCTCGAGGAAGATGATCCCGTCCGCCCCCACCGAGAGACCCCTCCGGCAGAGCTTCCGCGCCCACTCGGCCATCTCCCCGGGGGGGACGCGCCCCTCGCGGTTGTCGATGAGGACAAAATCGTTCCCGCTCCCGCTCATCTTGGCGAAGCGGACCCTCTTGCTCACCGCGGCATCTCCCCCAACAGAAACCCCGGCACCTCTTCCCCCCGCACAAGGTCTTCGTAACTCTCCCGCCGGCGGACCACGCAGTAGTCTCCGTCCTTCACCAGCACCTCGGCCGCGCGGGGTCGGGAGTTGTAGTTGGAGCTCATGGTGAAGCCGTAAGCCCCCGCGCTCATCACCGCCAGGAGATCCCCCTGGTGGAACTCGGGGAGCTTTCTGTCTTTCGCCAGGAAATCGCCGCTCTCGCAGATGGGCCCCACCACGTCGGCCACCTCGGAGGGGCGCTCCTGGGCCCCCTCCTCCACCGGCAGGATCTCCTGGTAGGAGTCGTAGAGGCTCGGCCGGATGAGGTCGTTCATGGCCGCATCGACGATGAAGAAGCGCTTGGCGTCGGTGCGCTTGGTGTAAAGCACCCGGGTGAGGAGGATGCCAGCGTTCCCCACAATGACGCGCCCCGGCTCGAAGAGGAGGGTGCAATCCAGCCCGCGCACCAGGGGGAGGAGGTCGCGGGCGAGTTCGGCAGGATGGGGGGGTGCCTCGTCCTTGTAGGTGATGCCGAGGCCGCCTCCCAGGTTCAGGTAGCGGATGGGGATCCCCTCCGCCCGGAGCCTCCCCACCAGCTTGACCAACCGCCCCAACGCGTCCACGAAGGGACCGCTCTGGGTGATCTGGCTCCCGATGTGGCAGTGCACCCCCTCGACGCGCAGGTGTGGCAGGCCCGCCGCCTTGCGGTACTCCTCGATGGCACCCCGGATGTCCATCCCGAACTTGCTCATCCTCAGGCCGGTGGCAATGTAGGGGTGGGTCCGGGGGTCCACGTCGGGGTTCACTCGCAGGGCGACTCGCGCTTTCTTCCCCAACCGTCCGGCGAGCCCCTCCAGGGTTTCGAGCTCCTCCTCCGACTCGACGTTGAACATGAGGATGCCCTCGCGGAGGGCATACTCCATCTCCCCCTCTGACTTCCCCACCCCGGCGAACACGATGCGATCGGCCGGAACCCCCGCCCGCAGCCCCCGGAAGAGCTCCCCCCCGGATGCGATGTCGAGGCCGCCACCCAGGTTTGCGAAAAGCCGCAAGATGGCCAGGTTGGAGAGGCTCTTCATGGAGAAGCACACGAGGTGCGGGACCTCGGAGAAGGCCTCGTCGAACACCCGGAAGTGGCGGGTGAGCGTCCGGTGGCTGTAGACGTAGAGGGGCGTTCCCACCTCCTCCGCGAGTCGGACGAGGGGGACCTCCTCGCAGTGGAGGAACCCACCTTTGTACTCGAAGTAATGCATCTCAACCACCTGAGTTTTGGGAAGTTAATATGAGTCTATCTTGTCCCCTCCGGCCGGGTCAACCGGCGCCCTCCCTAGACCGTAGCCGGGAAGATGGGCTTCTCGGGCGGTCGGGGTGGGCCTTTCTTGCCGCATCCGACGAGCAGGACCAAACAAACGAAGAGCAGGGTCAGCACCCTAACCTTCCGCATCGAGCCTCCTCCGCTCGCGGGCGATCTGGCGGCGGACGCTAGAGGGCGAGGGCCCCCCCGCCGAGCGGCGCCGCTCAAGGGCCCGGCCGGTCTCCACCACCCGGAGGGCCTCCTCGTCAAAGAGGCGCGAGTGCCGGCGGAGCTCCGGGAGGGTAAGCTCCTCCAGCCTCTTCCCCCTCCGAAGACAGTCCCGGACGACCCGGCCCACCACCCGGTGGGCCTCCCGGAAGGGCACCCCGCGCCCGGCGAGATAGTCGGCCAGGTCGGTGGCGCCAAGGAAACCTTCCCGCGCCGCCTCGGCCATCCTCTCGGGGCGGGCCTTCAGGGCGGCCACGAGGGCGGCCATCACCTCCAGGGAGGCCTTCAGCGTGTCGGCGGCGTCAAAAAGCGCCTCCTTGTCCTCCTGGAGGTCCCGGTTGTAGGCGAGGGGGAGCCCCTTGAGCACCGTGAGGAGGGCGACCAGGTCTCCGAAGACCCTGCCCGCCTTGGCCCGGACCAGCTCAGCCACATCGGGGTTTTTCTTCTGGGGCATGAGGGAGCTCCCCGTGCAGAAGGCGTCAGGCAGGTCCACAAAGGCGAACTCCGCGCTCGCCCACAGGGCGATGTCCTCGGCCAGGCGGCTGAGATGCGCCATGGTGAGGGCCGCCGCGGCGGCGAACTCGACCGCGAAGTCCCGGTCGCTCACGGCATCCATGCTGTTCTCGCTCACCGCCTCGAAGCCAAGCTCCCGCGCAACGAAGGCCCGGTCGATGGCGAAGCCCGTGCCCGCCAGCGCTCCGCTCCCCAGCGGGAGGACATTGATGCGCCTCCTCGCCTCGCCGAAACGCTCCCCATCCCTCCGGAACATCGCGCCGTAGGCGAGCAGGTGGTGAGCGAAGCTCACCGGCTGCGCCCGCTGGAGGTGGGTGTAGCCGGGCATGATGGTCCGGAGGTGCGCTTCCGCCTGCAGCAGGAGCGCCCGCCGCATCGCCCGCAGGCGGCTCCGGATGCCGTCCACCTCCTCCCGGAGGTAGAGGCGCAGGTCGAGGGCCACCTGGTCGTTGCGGCTGCGCGCGGTGTGGAGCTTCCCCCCCGCCGGGCCCACCTTCTCGATGAGGCGGGCCTCGACGTTCATGTGCACATCTTCGAGGGCGGGGTCGAAGGGGAAACGCCCCTCCCGCACCTCCTCCTCGAGCGCCCGAAGCCCGCGGAGGATGCGCTCCGCCTCGGCGCGGCGGAGGATGCCGCACTTGGCGAGCATCTTGGCGTGGGCGGCCGAGCCCCGGATGTCGTGGAGGGCGAGCCTGCGGTCGAAGGAGACCGACTGGGTGAACTGCTCCACCAGGTCGTGGGTAGGTTCCCCGAAACGACCGGCCCAGGGTTTTCGTCTCGCCACACCGAGCCTCCCCTGCCCCTCACATGGGGCCAAGCATTTCAAGCTATCACTGCTGGGGGAAGGCTTCAACGGCGAGAGAGGGGGTGCTCCGCTGTGGAGGGCTTCGGTGGAGAAGTTGGGCGATCTTCGCGGCTGGGTCTTCCCGGGGTTTCCCTCTCCCTAGGCGGCCCGGCGCGCCTTCCGATGGCGGCGGTGGTCCTCCACTCCTTTTAGGACTGCACGCCAGTCGTCTCCCCGGCGGGGGTCCACCCCTCGGGGAAAGCGGCCCGGGAGCACCCGGGCGGCCACCCGCATGAAGGTGCCCGAATCGTCGTAGCGGACGATGGCGTAGCCCGTCCTCTCCAGTAGGAGGCCTAGGGTGAGAGGGGAGAAGGTATAGGGATGGGCGTTCTGGAAGAAGTGTGTGATGGCCCCGTAGGGTTTCCGGAGGTTCGGAACCTCGATGTAGAGATAGCCCCCCGGCGCCAGGTGGCGGCGCATGAGGAGCAGCCCTTCGCTCGGCGAGAGGAAGCGCTCCAGCACGCGGGAGAGGATGATGCTGTCGAACTCCCGGTCGGGGAAGGAGGGATCCCCCGGGTTGTGGGGGATGATCTCCAGGCCGAAGTGGCGCCGGCCGTATTCGGCGTAGGGGCCCGAAGGCTCAATGCCGAGGCCTTCGCAGCCCCACCGGCGCCGGAAAACGTAGAGGATGCCCCCCGCCGCACAACCCACATCCAGCATGCGCTGGCCGCGCCCAAGGAGCGGTTCCAGGAAAGAGGCGATCGCCTGCCCCCGCTTCACCTGGCCCTTCACGGAGCGCGGCGTGGGGCTCTCCGGCAGGGAGTAGAGCCGGCCATAGTCGTGGGCGTAGAAATGGGTGTAGCCCTCAACCGTCATCCGCGGATTGATGTAGACCAGGCCGCACCGCCGGCACACCACGTTCCGCACGGGCATGCGGAAGCGGCCCTCCGTCTCGACGAGGGCAGCGTCGTCGGCGCCGCAGAGGTCGCAGCTCACGAACTCCGTGGATCCCCCGTTCTCCTCGGCGGCTCCCCCATTTTCGCCCGGGTGCCAGTTCCTGTTCTCCCAGCCGCCGTTGTCGTGGGGGTGCATGGCCATGATCCGCTCCCCAGTGCCCCGGGACTTCCTCGAACAGCCTTTCAACTCCTCCGCCCGGCACAGGAGGAGCTCCCCCCGGTGCCGCGCGGGGCAGACGTCCTTTTCAATAGCAAGTTCTATACCGCGCCCCTCCAATAGCAAGTTCTATGCCCCACCGCTCGGCCTCCTCGGCCAGCTCCCCCACCGAGGACGCGCGCTCCCGAACACCACGGGGAGGTCGGGGTGCCGGAGGCGGAGCTGAGGCAGGAGGCGAAAGCTGTCCGAATCCTTCTCCCCCCTTTCCACCCGCGCCACGTCGGCCACCCGGAGGAGGGCGCACCTCTCCTTCTCGAGGGCCCGCCGCAGGCCCTCGAACTCCTCTCCGCCCTCGCCCACGATGAGCACGTTTTCAGAAAGTAACTCACGTCATTTCAATCTGTTATGATTTAATCTTCAGAATTTCCGCGAGCTTCGGACGCACCTCCTTCTCCCAGTCCATCTCGGCAGCGCCCCCTAGGCCACGCCCCGCCAGAAGGGATCTTGGGGGGAGAGCTGAGATGTCAAAAAATAACGCACCCCGGTCGATTTCGTGACCGCTCGACAGGTTCTTCCCCCTCATCCTTGGAAAAGATCTAGAAGGCAACAAATGGCTTTTGGCTCAGTCGCTCGGCTGCCCTCCCGTGCGCGGGGCCCCATCGGTGCGGCGGCCCTTGACGCCCCGAAGAGGATATGCAATCGTGCCGCGGCAAGTTTTCGGCGGGTTGTGGCCACCCGGTGAGAGGGGCCCCTTGCGCAGCTTCGGCCAGGGGGCGGGCATCGGAGTTGAGCCCAGGGAAGGTCCCCACAGAACTGGCGCGTCTTCGGGAGCGCATCCGGAGACTGGACGAGCGCCTCGTCGCGCTGCTCGTGGAGCGGGCGCGCCTGGTGCAGGAGGTAGGCCGCTTCAAGGCTCGCGCCGGGCTGCCCGTGCGGGACGCCGCCCAGGAGCGCGCCATCCTGTCGCGCCAACAGCGCTCGCCACACGCTCCCTTGAGCGAGGAGGCCATGCGGCGCCTTTATGAGGAACTCTTCAAAGAATCGCGCCGCCTGGAGCGCGAAGCCATGAGGGAGGTTGGCTCCAAAGGGGCTTGACACCCCCGGAGGGCTCGGGTAGGGTCGCGCTTGTGAAAAGTAGAACAGCCCCGTCCCAGGGTTCCATCTCGGATGACCCACCTTCCCCGCCGACCCCGTCGAGAGCCCCAGGGGGAACGGCAGCGTCGCGAGCGCCTTCGCCAGCTGAGCGCGGCGAGCCTTGGATGGAACTTCGCCCTCTCACCCATGGTGGGGCTGGGGCTTGGATATCTGCTCGACCGCCTGCTCGGGACCACCCCCTGGCTGGCGGGCGTCTTCTTCGTGCTGGGAGTGGCGGCGGCGTTCATCAACCTGTTTCGCTACATCCGCTGAACCACCCTGAGGAAGGGTCCATCCATGCCCGCGGGCTCCTCCCGGGAGAGCCTTCGCCAGATCGAGCGCCTGGGCTGGGCGCTCCTTCTCCTCGTTGCCCCGCTGGCCTTCTGGCTGCTCGAGAGCCGCACAACCGGAGGGCTGCTGCTGGGAGGGGTTGTGGCGTTGCTCAACTTCCGCTCCATGGACCTCTATTTCGGGCGGCTCATGGATCGCGAGAAACCCAGGCCCCGCTGGCCCATCCACGCCCTCTACCTGGCCCGCTATCCCTCCATGGGGGCAGTCCTGCTCGCCGGCTACGCCTGGGGCGGGCTGGGCGCCCTGGGCATCCTGCTGGGGTTCTCGGTCGTGGTGGTCGCCATCGTGGCCTGGGGCTTAGGGAGCTGGCTTCGGGCGCCCGGTGCGGGAGGCCCGCTGCCGTGAGCTTCACCCGCCAGGGTGGCCCTCACGGCGGACGGGGGAAAGGGGCGGCCCCGCTGTCCGGGCGAGCAACGCAGTAGGGGGGAGGCCGTTGGAGCACCCCTTACTCTACATCCAGATCCCAGGCCTGCAGCAGTGGCCCCATGTCACTTACTCCTGGCTCGTGATGGCCGTCCTCGTCCTCGCGAGCTTCCTCATCACCCGGGGGCTCCAGACCATCCCCTACGGCGGCCAGAACGCCATGGAGGCCCTCTTCGAGCTCATCCAGGGCTTCATGGACGACGTGATGGGGCATGAGGGGCGGCGCTATTTCCCCCTCATCTTCACCCTGGCCATCTACATCTTTCTGAGCAACCTGCTCGGCCTCGTCCCGGGCGCCATGAGCCCCACGAGCAACATCAACACCAACGTCGGCTGCGCCCTCACGGTCTTCCTCACCACCCACTACATCGGCGCCCGGGAGCACGGGTGGAGGTATGTGCGCCATTTCACCGGGCCCATCTTGTGGCTCGCTCCCATCATGGTGCCCATCGAGATCATCACCCACCTCGCCCGTCCCCTCTCGCTCTCGCTGCGCCTGTTCGGCAACATCCGCGGGGAGGACTTGGTGCTCATCATCCTCGCCGGCCTGGTCCCGCTGGTCATCCCCTCGTTCATGATCGTGTTCGCCGTGTTCACCAGCTTTGTGCAGGCGTTTGTGTTCGTCCTGCTCTCCATGATTTACCTGGCAGGTTCGCTGGAACACGCCCACTGAGGCGCGCGCCTCGCGCCTGAGGAGAGAGGAGATCGGCCCATGTGGAAGAGGCTCGGGGGGGCGGCAATCCTGGGGGTGCTTCTCACCCTCGTGGCGGCCCCTCTGGCGTTTGCCCAGGCGGGCGGGACGCCGGAGGTGGCGCGTGTGAACTTCTTCATCTGGCGGATGATCACCGCCTCCTTCGCCCTGGCCCTGGCGGCCGTGGGGGGTGCCATCGGCCAGTCGCGCAGCATCGCCAGCGCCCTCGAGGGCACCGCCCGCAACCCCGGGGCGGCCGGAGACCTTAGAATCTCCATGATCATCGGCCTGGCCCTCATCGAGTCGCTGGTGATCTACACCTTCGTCGTGTGCCTCATCATCGTCTTCTCGACCCCCCTGGGATGAGCAAGGCGGACTTGGGCGGCTCGCGGGGGGCGGCCTCCGCACGCCCGCTGGCCGCTCGCCGGCGCCGCCTCGCCGAGGAGCGCCTCGGGGCAGAACTGAGCGGCCTGCGCATCATCGGGAGGAAAGACAAGATCCCCGAGGCCACGGTGAACCGGCTCTCCATCTACTGCCGGGTGCTCAACCAGCTCGAAGAGGAAGGGCGCTGGGTGGTCTCTTCGAGCGAACTCGCCGTCCGCTGCGCCCTCAACGCCGCCCAGATCCGGAAGGACCTGGCCTATTTCGGGGAGTTCGGCGTCCGGGGGGTGGGCTACTTCGTCCGCGCGCTCAAGGAGGACATCAAACGCATCTTGGGGGTCACCCGCATCTGGAAGGTGGCCCTCGTGGGAGCGGGGAACCTGGGCTCTGCCCTCCTCTCCTACAAGGGCTTTCTGGCCCACGGTTTCACCATCGACGCCGTCTTCGACAAGTTCCCCGATCAGCCCCATCCCCGCAAGCCTGGTATCCCCAAGGTGCTCCCCATGAAGGAGCTCCGGCGTGTGGTGCGCGCCAAGGGGATCAAGATGGGCATCGTGGCCGTCCCCCCCGAGGGCGCCCAGGGCGTGGTGAACCAGCTCGTGGGGGCGGGCATCACGGGCATCCTCAACTTCGCGCCCATCCAGATCCAAGTCCCCCGCGGGGTGAAGCTCCGCAACGTGGACCTGGGCTCGGAGCTGGAGAGCCTGGCCTACTACCTCTCGCAGGACTCCGAGGAGTGAGGGCTCCCACGGCCGAGGGGGAGAAAAAAGCCCGGGAGGTCCTGGGCATCGAAACCGCCACCCGCTGCGGCGGGGTCGCCCACCTCCGCGGCGGGAAGCTCCTGGGGGTGCGGCGTTTCCGGGGAGGAGGAACGGGCTCGCGAGAGCTGCTTCCCGCTGTGCACTCCCTGCTGGCCGAGGCGGGCGTCTCCATCCGTGCGGTGGACGGGCTGGCGGTGGCGGTGGGGCCTGGCCTCTTCACGGGCATCCGGGTGGGGGTGGCCACGGCCAAGGGGCTGGCGCTCGCGCTGGGGAAGCCGCTGGTCGGGGTGAATTGCCTCGAGGCCCTGGCCGCGGGGGCGGGGGGAGAGGAACCCCAGGTGGTGAGCGTGCTGGACGCCTACCGGGGCGAGGTCTTCGCAGCTTCTTTCCTCCGGAGAGAGGGAGGCCTCGAGCGCCTCACCCCGGACGGTCTCTTCCGCCCCGACTCCCTCCCCCTGCCCGAGGGAGGGGCCCTCCGCTTCGTGGGAGATGGCGCCCATCTCCACGGGGGGGCCCTCGCCCGTCGAGCCGCGGGCCGGGCGCATCTGGGGGAAGAGGAGCCGGTCTGCGGCGGCCTCTGCGTCCAGGTGGCCCGCCTGGGCGAGGAGGCACTCCGCCGGGGAGGGATCCCCCTCCTGGGGGCGGTGCAGCCCCATTATGTCCGGCGCCCCGAGGCTCTCCTCCGATGGGAGCAAAGGGCCGCGTTGACCCCGGGGCGGGGTCGCCTTAGCATGGAGGGGTGCTAAGTCCCCATCCAAGGGAGGAGTGGAGCCATGGGGGGCGGACCCGATGCCCTGAGCGCCCGAGCCCTCGGCGAAGACCCCGAGTACCGCCAACTCCTCGAGGAACACCAAGGCCTCGAGCGGCGTCTCGCCGAGCTGGAGAGCATCCGTTACCCCAGCACCGAGCAAGCGCTGGAGATCAAAGCCCTCAAGAAGAAAAAGCTCATCGCCAAGGACCGGATGGCGCTCCTCCAACGGCGCTTCCTGGAGGCCACCTCCGGGGGCGCCCCCTCGAGCAGGCCCTCCTGAAGGAGGGTTTTTCCTCTCTCGGGTGCGCGCTGGGGGGCTCTGAGGTCGGCGCCGCCCGGCCCGCCGTAGGGTGCGGGAGGGAGCGAAGTTGGGGGGCGGCTCCCGGCCCGGGTGGGGCGAAAAAAAATGTTGACGGGAGGCTTCTAGGCGCCTAATCTGAGGGGCACAATTTTCCTCTCGCCGTCTAGACGGGGGGGAGAGGCATCACAGAATTCCGAGATCCCTGCCTTACCGGGGGGAGCGGATGGAACCCCTGTTTGCAGCGCCGAGGGTTGCTGTAGGACGGGGGCATCGTCTGTCCCGACGGCGCCCCCCCTTTTCCATCCTGATTCGCTAACCCCCTGTAAGTTCGGGCCCGGGCTGTCGGGCCGCCCCCTTTGCGCCCAGGCCGGCGGGCCCTTGGCATGCGAGGACAGAGACCGTGAAACTCTCCGGCGCTGAGATCATCTGGCAGTCCCTCGAGGCCGAAGGAGTCAAGTACATCTTCGGCCACCCGGGCGCCATCCTCCTCTCCTTCCTCGAACTGTTCCTGCAGCGGGATACCATCCGCCACATCCTCACCCGTCACGAGCAGTGCGCCGCCCACATGGCGGAGGGCTACGCCCGGGCCTCGGGCGAGGTGGGAGTGTGCCTCACCACATCGGGCCCAGGCGCCACCAACCTCATCACCGGCATCGCCGACGCCTTCATGGACTCCGTGCCCCTCGTGGCCCTCACCGGGCAGGTGCCCAGCGCGATGGTGGGCAACGACGCCTTCCAGGAGGCGGACATCGTCGGGATGACCCGCTCGGTGACCAAGCACAGCTATCTCCTCAGGCACACCGAGGAGATCGCCCCCGCCCTCCAAGAGGCCTTCCACATCGCTCGAAGCGGCCGCCCCGGTCCGGTCCTGGTGGACATGCCCAAGGACGTGATCCTGGGCAAGGGGAGCTTCGGGCGGAAGGAAAAAGTGACCATCCGGGGCTACAAGCCCACCTATTTCGGCCACCCCCGGCAGATCCAGCGCGTGGCCGAAGCCCTCGCCCGAGCGAAGCGCCCCGTCATCTATGGCGGGGGGGGAATCATCCTCTCGGGCTGCCACGAGGAGCTGAAGCGGCTGGCCGAGACCTGCGACATCCCGGTGACCCTCACCCTCCTGGGCCTGGGTGGCTTCCCGGGCGACCACCCCCTGTTCCTGGGCATGCTGGGCATGCACGGGACGGCCTACGCCAACTACGCCGTCCACGAATCCGACCTCCTGCTCGCCATCGGGGCCCGCTTCGACGACCGGGTGACGGGCAAACTGGAGACCTTCGCCCCTCACGCCACCGTGGTGCACATCGACATCGACCCCACTGCCATCAGCAAGAACGTCCGCGTGGACATCCCGGTGGTGGGCGACGCCTGCAACATCCTCAAGGAGCTCAACCGCGTCGTCACCCCGTGCGACCAGAGCCTGTGGAAGGAGCGGATCGCCCGCTGGCGGCGGGAGCACCCCCTCACTTACGAAGATGGCGGGGAGGGCCCCGTGAAGCCGCAATACGTCATCGAGACCCTCTCGGAGCTCTGCGGCGACCGGGCGCTCATCACCACAGAGGTGGGCCAGCACCAGATGTGGACGGCCCAGTATTACCGCTTCTCCTACCCCCGCCAGTTCATCTCCTCCGGCGGGCTGGGGACGATGGGCTTCGGCTTCCCCGCGGCCATCGGAGCCGCCTTCGCCCGGCCGGACAAAGTGTGCATCGACATCGCCGGGGACGGCTCCTTCCAGATGGTGAGCCAGGAGTTGGCCGCGGCCGTCCAGTACGGGGTGCCGGTCAAGGTGGTCATCCTCAACAACTACTCCCTGGGCATGGTCCGCCAGTGGCAGGATCTGTTCATGGACCGCCGCTTCTCGGAGGTGGGCCTCGAGGTCTCGCCCGACTATGTGAAGCTCGCCGAGGCTTATGGCGCCACCGGCCTGCGGGCCGAGAGGAAGGAGGACGTCGCCCCGGCGCTCCGGCAGATGCTGGAGACGCCGGGGCCCGTCATCGTGGACTGTGTGGTGGACACCGAGGAGAAGGTGTTCCCCATGGTTCCCGCAGGTGGGGGCGTCCCGGACATGATCTTCGGCCCCCCCGAGCGCAAGCCCGCCCGCGGCGGCCTGCGCGCGGTCCGGGGGCGCTGATAAGGAGTCCGCCGAGACGGAAGAACCCGGAGTCCTCCCGAGAGGGGCGGACGGCCGATGCCGAAGGGGGTCCCGCCTTCGGCGGGGAGGTATGCTGTGGAATACACCGGCGGCCAGATCGTCCTCGAAGAGCTCAAGGCCCACGGCGTGGAGGTCGTTTTCGGCATCCCCGGCGGAGCCATCATGCCGTTCTACGACGTCCTTTACGACAGCCCCATCCGCCGCATCCTGAATCGCCACGAGCAGGGGGCAACCCACGCCGCGGACGGCTACGCTCGTGTGACGGGAAAGCCCGGGGTGGTGGTCGTCACGAGCGGCCCGGGGGCCACCAACACGGTGACGGGCCTCGCCAACGCACTGATGGACTCGGTGCCCCTGGTGGTCCTCACGGGCCAGGTGCCCACCCAAGCGATCGGGAGCGACTTCTTCCAGGAATCCGACATCTACGGCATCAGCATACCCGTCACCAAGCACAACTGGCTCGTGAAGGACGTGCGGAAGCTCGCGGGGGTGATGCGGGAGGCCTTTCGGGTGGCCACGCACGGCCGCCCCGGACCCGTGCTGGTGGACCTGCCCAAGGACGTGCAGCTCGCCAAGACGGAGTACGAGCCCCCCCGGGAGGGGATGGTCGCCCGCGTCACCCCAGCCCCCTCCGCCGCGGTGGAGGAGAGGCAGCTCGATGAGGTGCTGGCCTCCATCGAGCGCTGCGAGCGGCCCGTCATCATGGCGGGGGCGGGGGTGATCAAGGGGCGCGCCTCGGAGGAACTCGCCCGCTTTGCGCGCCGCTCCAACATCCCGGTCATCTGCACCCTCCTCGGCCTCGGGGCCTACCCGGGCACCGACCCCCTGAGCCTCGGGATGCCGGGGATGCACGGCACCGCCTACGCCAACTACGCCCTCACCGAGACCGACCTGCTGCTCAACCTCGGGGCCCGCTTCGACGACCGGGTGACGGGAAGGCTCGAGCGCTTCGCCCCCAAGGCCAGGGTGGTCCACGTGGACATCGACGCCGCCGAGCTCAACAAGCGGGTGCGGACCCACATCCCCGTCTGCGGCGACGTGAAGGACGTGCTGGCCAAGCTGTGCGAGGGAGTGAAGCGCCGGGAGTACGCCGCCTGGCACCGGCAGATCCGCGAGTGGCGGGAGCGCTACCCCCTCAAGTACGACCGGGACGGGAGCCTGAAGCCCCAGTACGTCATCGAGCAGATCTTCGAGGCCACGGGGGGCGACGCCCTCGTGGTCACCGGGGTGGGCCAGCACCAGATGTGGACGGCCCAGTACTACCTGTTCAACGAGCCCGGCTCCTTCGTGACCTCGGGGGGCCTCGGGACCATGGGCTACGGCTTCCCCGCCTCCCTGGGCTGCAAGGTCGGCCAGCCGGACAAGGAGGTGGTGGTCATCGACGGGGACGGGAGCTTCATGATGACCCTCGTGGAGCTGGGCACTGCGGCCCAGTACCAGATCCCCGTGAAGGTGGCGATCATCAACAACGGCTATCTGGGCATGGTGCGCCAGTGGCAGGAGCTCTTCTTCGAGAAACGGTACTCCGGCGTGGAGTACCCCGTGGTGCCCGACTTCGCCAAGATCGCCGAGGGCTATTCGGTGCGGGGCTACACCGTGTCCCAGGTGGACCAGGTGCGGGATACCCTGGAGCAGGCGCTGGCCGAGCCGGGCCCAGTGGTGTTGGACGACCGGGTCACCACGGAGGAGACCGTCGGCCCCTTGGTGCCCGCCGGGGCGGGCAACGACGAGATGCGGCTCGGCGCGGAGGGGTTCGAGGAATGAGGCAGACCCTCTCCATCCTGGTGAACAACCACCCGGGGGTGCTCTCCCACGTGGCGGGGCTGTTCACCCGACGGGGGTACAACATCGAGAGCATCGCGGCCGGGACGACCGAGGACCCCACCGTGACCCGCATCACCATCGTGGCCCAGGGCGATGAGAACCAGCTCCAGCAGGTGGCGAAACAGATCCGCAAGCTCTACGACGTGCGGGAGGTGCTGGACCTCCGCTACAGCCGCTCCGTCACCCGCGAGCTGGTCCTCGTCACCGTCTACGCGGACCGGGACCGGCGCCCGGAGGTGGTCCAGATGGCGAGCGCCCTGGACGCCCGGGTCGTGGACCTGAGTGAGCAGACGGTCACCATCGAGTTCTCGGGCAACGAGCACAGGATCCGCAACCTCCTGGCCTTGTGCGAGGGCTACGGCATCAAGCAGATGGCCCGAACGGGGATGATCGCCCTGCCCTTCGAGTGGGTGGAAGAGGCCTGGGAGCCCATGCTCTGAGATGGCCCGCGTCGACAAGGGCCCCGCGCGCCAACACACCATCAGCGTCCTCGTGGAGAACCGCGCGGGGGTGCTGGCCAAGGTGGCAGGCCTGTTCAGCGCGCGGGGCTACAACATCGACAGCCTCTCGGTGGGGGAGACCCAGGACCCCACCGTGTCCCGCATCACCGTCACCACCCGGGGCGACGTCGCCATCATCGAGCAGATCAACAAGCAGCTCAACAAGCTCATCGACGTCATCAAGGTGAGCGAGCTCACCGGGGGAGACTACGTCGAGCGGGAGATGGTCCTCATCAAGGTGAACGCCGCCCCCTCCGTGCGGGCCGAGGTGCTCCGCATCTCGGAGATCTTCCGGGGCAAGATCGTGGACGTCTCGGCCCATAGCTACACCATCGAGCTTACGGGGGACTCGGAGAAGATCGAGGCTGTCCTCCAGCTCTTGAAGCCGTACGGCATCAAGGAGATCGCCCGCACCGGAAGGGTGGCCCTCATCCGGGGGCCGAAAACCCTCAAGGGGGGCAAGGGGGAATGAGCCGACTCCCGGAAGGGAGCGAGAGGGCCTGCTCCCTTGGCCCTCTCCCAGGAGCCCGGAGCTGTGGAAGATAAGGCGACCCGAGCGGTCCGGCCGCCCGTGGCCCGGGAGGGGTGGGGCTACATCCTGGGCCTCCTTCTTGTGAGCGGCATCTTCTTCGCACTCGGATGGTGGCCGGCCGCCTGGGGGTTGGTGTTCCTGGCAGGGGCCGTCGCCTTCTTCTTCCGGGACCCCGAACGAAGGGTGGAGGCGCCGCCGGGGAGCCTCCTCTCCCCCGCCGACGGGAGGGTGGTGGCGGCCGCGCCTGAGGGAGAGGGGAGCCGGGTGAGCATCTTCCTCTCCCTCTTCGACGTCCACGTGAACCGCTCCCCCCTGGCGGGCGAGGTGGTGGCCGCTTCCTACCGGCCCGGGCGATTTCTACCCGCTTTCCGGGCGGAGGCCTCCCGGGCCAACGAGCAGAACGAGCTCCTCCTCCGGGGCGAGGGGCTTGAGGTCAAGGTGGTCCAGGTGGCGGGGGTGCTCGCGCGGCGGGTCGTCTGTTGGGTGGGGCCGGGCGACCGGGTGGCGGCGGGCGAGCGCATCGGCCTCATCCAGTTCGGCTCCCGGGTGGACGTCCACCTCCCCCCCGGGGTAGAGTTGCGCGTCCGGGTGGGCGAGCGGGTGAAGGGAGGGTTGAGTGTCCTTGGCCAGAAGACACCGGGCGGGGGGTCGGCGACGGCGGCGGCTTGAGCAGGGCATCCTGCTCATCCCGAGCCTGCTGACCACGGCGAACCTCTTCGCCGGGTTCTACTCCATCGTGGCCGTCCTGAACGGGCGCATCGCCCACGGGGCGGTGGCCATCCTGGTGGCCATCCTGTGCGACGTCCTGGACGGCAAGGTGGCGAAGCTCGCCCGCGCGTCCACCGATTTCGGGGTGGAATACGACTCGCTGGCCGACCTCGTCTCCTTCGGCCTCGCCCCAGCCCTCCTGCTCTACCGCTGGG
>JBHIBR010000006.1:0-15135 GCA_046759145.1 Nitrospinota bacterium
CAACTACTTGCAGAATTTGTTCGCTGGAGTTATCTTGTCCCAGATTAGCCCGTCCGCGGTGACGTTGGCGACCGCGGTGTTGTAGCAGCCTGACGAGGCGTTCTTTAGGTTAACGGTCATCGTGCCGTCTGTCCCCGTCGTGCGCGTAGCACTCCACCTTTCGCCAGTCGTCCAGTTCATTAGCCAAATGTAGTCGGAGGCGCCCGCGACCGGCTGGCCGAGGTCATCCTTGTTCGTGAGCGTGATGAGGAGGTTCCTATCTTTGTTTTTTCCGCCCTCGGTGGCGTAATCGATCGAGACGACGCTCACGATTGTCGCCACAGCCGGCGGGGTTCCCACGGTGATGCTGACGGGGGCGCTACCGGTTTTGCCGCCGGAGTCGGTCACTGACGCCGTGATGATGTGGTCGCCGTCGCTGAGCGTCGTCGAGAAGCTTCCGCCCGTACCTATGGGGCCATTGATGTCCGAGGTCCAAACCAGGCTGGCCGTGAGGTCTCCGTCCTCGGTATCGCTGGCCATTCCCTCAAACAGGATGGTCGCCCCGGAGTCAAAGCTCGAGCCATCGACGGGGCTGGTGATGGAAACGGAAGGGGCGCTATTTTGAACGGTGACGCTGACGGAGGCGCTACCGGATTTGCCGCCGGAGTCGGTCACTGACGCCGTGATGGTGTGGTTACCGTCGCTAAGCGTTCTCGAGAAGCTCCCGCCTGTACCTATGGGGCCATCGATGCTCGAGGTCCAAACCAGGCTGGCCGTGAGGTCCCCGTCCTCGGTGTCGCTGGCGGATCCCACAAAATCGATGGTGGCCCCCGAGGCAAAGGTCGAGCCATCAGCGGGGCTGGTAATCAAAACGACGGGAGCATCATTGGGAGTTCCACTGGGAGTTCCACTCGCCACAAGCAGAAGCGGCTCCGGCCAGCCGAACAATTCGTCGTCAGGCCATGGCGGGTTATCGCAGATAATCAGTAAGCTGCTGTCGCCCGTCCCCTTGTCCGGGTTTCCGGTCCCGTTCCAGCACGCCCCTCCCGTCGTCAGCGCGACGCGGACCTGCTCGGGAGTCGCACCCGGATTGGACTGAATGTACAGGGCCGCCGCCCCGGCCACATGCGGAGCGGCCATGCTGGTTCCCGTCAGGTTATCGTAATTAAGAGCCTTGTTATAACTGGGGCCGTTTAAGGTGACGGTATAGGTCGGCATCGTGGACTTGATCGCCACGCCGGGCGCCATGAGGTTCACGACGAGGGAGTCAACCTCTTTTGTGCATAGACCATCCCCATCAAAGTCCCAGCAGTAGTTGCTATAGTTGCTGAAGGTCTGAGCAAAGGTGTCATCATCCTCGTCAGGAACACCATCCCCATTGTAGTCCAACCATCCGCCGACACCTCCCGGGGATCCGTCCTCGTCCGCAAGGGCCGAGACGGTGAGGCTATATGCGCAGTTTGCCGGGGTGAAATAGAGCGCCTCGAAGGCGGAGTTTCCGGCTGCGGCGACGACCGTCACGTTGTAGTCGAGCACAGCACTTTTCACCGCATTGCACAGGGCGCTACCGCCGAGGGAAAAATCCCATCCCCCCAGACTCATATTGGCGACCTGCATGCCATTCTTTGCCGCCCAGTCGAGGCCCATGATGACGTTGGACCAAGACCCCGACCCCTGGGCATTGAGCACTTTCACGGCGTAAAGCTCTACCTCCGGTGCAACGCCGACCACACCGAAGGTGTTATCCATGGCCGCAATGGTGCCGGCCACGTGGGTGCCGTGGCCGTGGTCATCTTTGGGCGGCCCGTTTGCCACGAAATTCTTCCCGCCTTTGTAATTGCCCGCCAAGTCGGGATGCTCGAAGTCGATGCCCGTGTCGATGACGGCCACCTTGACTCCCGCTCCCGTTGCCGAACCGGGGTTAGCGCCAATTCGGCTGACGCCCGTTGGGACTACCTCAGGAGCAAAGGCATGGACCACGAGGTCCGGGGTGACGGATAGGACCCGAGGATTGGCCGCAAGGCGGTCTGCCGCCTGCTGGGACATCCGGGCGGCAAACCCGTTGATGATGGTGTAGCGGCGGAACGCGGCCAGGCCACGCGCGTTGATGAAGGCATCCCGCCCCACACCCCGCTTCAGCTCCACGATGTACTGGCCGGGGATCACCTCCGGCCTGCCCGGCGGTTCTGGCAAAGGCGCGGGGCCTATGAGCTCCTGGGCGCCGGCCGGGCTCACCCCCAAGGCGAGGAGCAGTACCGCGACGGCCAGCCCAACTAAGCTTCTATTCCTCACGATGCGTTCCTCCCCTGCTCTCTCAAGGGCCTCCGTCCCCGGGAGATTCCCACCCCGGCTGCGATCGCGACGAATGCCCCGAGCGGTCTCGCGCTAGCCTCTCGATGCTCGGATGACAATGATGGAACGAAATTTTCTTCAAGAGGCGATCCCACACTCCTCAACTAGGCGGCGGAGACGATGGTGGTGATGCTGTTGAAGATGGCGTTAAGAGTGGTCCCAAACATCGCCAGGAGGCTGATCACCCCCAGCGCCACCAGGATGACAATCAGGCCGTACTCCATCAGGCCCTGGCCCTCTTCGCCTCGGAGCCACTGCACCCACTGACCCATCGCACATCCCCCTTTTTCCCCGCAGGACCCTCGGGCTGGAAACCGCCTTCCCCTGAAGGAGCTCCAGAAGAGCTGTTCGCCGAGGTGACGATCGGCCTCGACGAGGGCTACCTTGGGCTTCACCTTCACCCCCCTTGGGCTTCACATTCGCATAGTTTGAATGTGGCCCTTCCCCTACGCGAAGTCAAAGGTGAGCTCTGGTCAAAACAGGTAGAAGCCGGTTGAAGCTGGTCAAAGGTGGTGAGAGCTGGCCAAAGGTGGCCAATTTTTTGCCGGTCCTGCGGCCAGCGACGTAGGTCAGAGAGGTGGGTTGGGGGGTGCGAACCCACCGAGAGCTTGATGAGGGGGGTTTCCCACCGTCTCGGCGGCCTCCCGCACTCTCGCCCGATTTCCTATGCGAAGTCGACGGTGAACTCTGGTGAAACAGATAAAAGCCGGTTGAAGCTCGTCAACGGTGATGAGAGCCGGCCAGAAGTGGCCAATTTTTTTGCCGCTCCTCCAGCCAGCGCCGTAGGTCAGAGCGCCGGATCTGGGGGTGCGAACCCACCGAGAGCTTGAAGACAGGGATTCCCCACCGTCTCACCGTCTCGGCGGGCCTCCCGCACTCCTGCCCGATTTCCTCCCAGCCGATGAGCCAGGATTCGTTCCCGTCCATCAGACAACCAGCTCCCTATCCTCCAGCTCCCGCCTCACGGACGCCCGGGCCGCTCAAAACTCCATCCTTGCCCCGCCCCTAGCGCGGGGGGACCCCAAAACCGAAGAGGACCGGGATGCCCGCCCCGGATAGGAACGAGCATAGCCGAAGGGAGACCGCCCAGTGGCCCGACCTGCGAGGATGAGGACCCCGCCCGCCCTCACTCCCGCCAGCGACCCCAGGAGGGTGGGCAGCCACCACCCCCGGATTCCCAGGCCGGCTCCCATCAGCCCAGAAGAGCTGTCTGCGGAGGTGACGATCGGCCTTGAGGAGGGCCTCCTTGGGCTTCACCTTCGCCTCCTTAAGGACTTTGGGCGTCCCATCTCGCTCTCGCTCCGGCATGTATGGAAAGCAACGGCCGTACCAAGGGGAGCGAAGGAGGGATTGCCTGTGGGAGATATCTGTTTTCAATGGGTTGGCGTTATATCCCGTCCGTCGGCTGAGCCGAACGCCACTCAGCCGGGAAAAACTGGGGAGTTTAGCCCCACGGCCTACGCCGGGAAAGGCCGTAAGTGAGCTATAAACAATGGGTTAGCAAAACCGGGGGGATTTTGCCCGGTCGGGGCGATTAAACTTTTTCTTGGTAAATCAAGGAGTTATGGTGGGGAGAAATCGCTCACCGCTGCTTCCTGTCAGCCCATTCCACTCGCAGCAGCTACTTGCAGAATTCGTTCGCTGGAGTTAGGTCGTCCCAGGTTAGCCCAGCGGCGGTGACGTCAGTGACTGTGGTCGTGTAGCAGCCTGACGAGGCATTCTTTCGGCTAAACGTCACCGTGCCGCCTGTCCCCGTCGTGCCTGTACCCGAAGCAATCAAGGACCCGTCACGATAAAGATCTATAGAGACAGAAGCGCCCGCGACCGGGTTGCCGAGGTCATCCACGAGCGCGACCGTGATGAGCAGGTGCTTATCCGCATTCTTTCCGCCCTCGGTGGCGTAAGTGATCGAGGCGACGCTCACGGTCGTCGGCGTAGGCGGCGGGCTTCCCACGGTGATACTGATGGAGGCGGTGCCGCTTTTGCCGCCGGAGTCGGTCGCCGATGCTGTGACGGTGTGATTACCGTCGCTGAGCGTTGTCGAGAAACTGCCGCCTGTGCCTATCTGGCCATCGATGTCCGAAGTCCACACCAGGCTGGCCGTGAGATCTCCGTCCTCGGTGTCGCTGGCCGTTCCCTCAAACAGGATGGTCGCCCCGGAGTCAAAGGTCGAGCCGTCAGTGGGGCTGGTGATGGAAACAGAAGGTGGATTATTCGTCGAAGGATTGCCCGCGACGTTCGACAACGCCTCCGGGTTGGCATCGGGATCTTTGGTGTCCGCCGGGCCCCAGGCCGACTGCGGCTCGGCCGCATCGATCAGGGCCTGCCGGATGGCTGCCACGCCTGTCGCGTCGCTCGCCCGCCCGTTTGTCGCGGCCTCCAAAGCCGCCGCTCCGGCGACGTGCGGCGAGTCCATGCTGGTACCGCTGATGGTGGCGTAGAGTCCGTCCTTCCAGGTTGAGGTAATGTCCACCCCGGGCGCTGCCAGGTCGATTGCCGCACCCGAGGAGGTGACGGGGTTCCCCGCCACCACACCGTTGCTGAAGTTGGAGAAGCTGGCAAAAAAGGTATCATCGGCGCCGTCACTTGTGTCCGGACCAAGTCCGCCCGCCTCTCCGTCCGAGTCGGCGAGCCCGGAGATCGCGGCCACCTCGGGGTACGATGCCGGGATGAAGTCATCCCCTGTCTCGAAGACCCCGTCCTTCCCGTAGACGTCCTTGGAGCTGTTCCCCGCCGCGACGACGTAGACCACGCCCTTGGCGACACTGTTTTGGATCGCGGTTCGAAGCGAGTTGAGCTTGCCTACGCCACCCAGGCTCATGTTCGCCACTTCGATGCTGCCAGCGTTCTTAGTCACATAATCAATGCCCTCGATGACGTCGGAGAAGAAGCCGCTCCCGTCATCCCGGAGCACCTTGACGGCCCACAGACGGGCGCCGGGGGCTACGCCCACCACACCGATGCCGTTGTCCAAGGCAGCGGCGGTCCCTGCCACATGGGTGCCGTGGCCGTGACCGTCATTACCATCGCCACCCTTCTCGCAATTGGGACCCTTGGTGCAGTCTACGGCCTGGAAGACGTTCAGATCTGGGTGGTCTAGGTCAATGCCGGTGTCGATGATGGCGATGTCCACATCCACACGATCGTCGACCCCGTCGATATTGGCGGTGGCGTTCAGGTCGGCATCGATCCGGTCCACCCCCGTGGGCAGGGTCTGGAAGTTGTTCTCGTGGAGGACGGCATGCGCGTACACGTCGGGCTCGACGAACGCCACATCGGGATCGAGGGCCAGGGCTTGGGCCACAGGGGCGGGCATACGGGCGGCAAAGCCCTTTAAGGCAAACGCATAGGTCTGCCGGAGGGCAAAGCCGTGCTGCCGTGCTAGGGCGTTGGCCCGACCCTGAGGGTCGGCCACATCATCGTGAAAGACGACGATGTACTGCCCGGGGACAATACCCTCAGCAGGGCGTAGCGGGACGACTTCGTTTCGCGCAGCGGCGGCCCGGCCGCCCGCAACGGCTCCCATCGCCAGCCAGAGGGCAAGGAGCGAGAGAGCCGCGACCGCCACAAATGCCCCGAGTCGGACCCTCTTCCCCACCGCCTCGCCCCTCTTCGTTGGCTCCGGCACTCTCACTGTCCAGGGGCCTCTTGGACCACGGCCGGCCCGACGCTAGCCTTCCGATGCCCTGATTAATACCGCTATACGATTTTTTCGTCAAGAGGCGATATCTCCCCCCCCTAGCGCGGGAGGAACCCGAAACCCAAAAGGACGGCGATGGCCGCCCCGGAGAGGAACGAGCCGTAGGGGAGGGGCGAGTGCCAGGTGGCACGGCCCCCGAGGATGAGGGCCACGCCCGCCGTCACTGCCGCCAGCGACCCCAGGAGGGTGGCCAGCAACCATCCCCCGGCCCCCAGGCCGGCTCCCATCAAGGCTGCAAGCTTCACGTCGCCCGCTCCCATGCCCTCCCGGCCCCGGACTCGCGCGTAGGCCGCCCGCGCCAGGGCAAACCCCCCACCGGCCACCAGGAAGCCCACCGCAGATTCCAATGCAGAAATCGTGCCCCCCCAGGGTGCCCCGAGGAGGGCGATCACCAGGCCCGCGCCCACGAACACATTCGGGATGATCCGGTGGCGGTAGTCCACCACCGCGATGGCCAGGAAGACGCAGGCGAGGCCGAAAGTGCGGAGGAAAGCGGGCGAGAGGCCCTCTATGAGGATAGACATGACGGCTAGGGCTGCCGCACCGAGCTCGACCAGGGGGTAGCCTGCCCCGATGGCCTCCCCGCAGTGTCGGCAGCGGCCCCGCTGGCGGAGGTAGCCCCAGAGCGGGATGAGCTCGCTCACGGCGAGCGCCCGGCCGCACTTGGGGCAGTGGGAGCGGGGCCGGAGGAGGGAGAGGCCGCGCGGGACGCGGTAGATGCAGGTGTTGAGGAAGCTCCCCACGCAGAGCCCGCCCGCAGCCGCGACGGCCAGAAGCTCCATCCCTTCAGGGCCCTCTCAGGAGATCCGCCAGTAGACCACGCTCACCCGCCCGCCCTCCTTCCGGAGCACGACCGAGAGCCGCTTCCGCATCCGTCCCGCCGCCGCCTCGGATCTCACCGAGAAGTACTGGCTGTCCACCGTCACCAGGGGGGAGAGCTTCGAGTAGAGGGCGTCGTCCATCCCCGGCAGCTCCCGAAGCTCCTCGACCCGCTCCAGCGGGCGGTCGGCGCGGAGCTCCACCAGGGCATCCACCAGCGCCTCGGGAAGGCCGCCGGCCAGGTTCCGCAGGATGAAGGGGTCGGCCGTGTTCACGTTGATGCGCCCGTCGGAGTAAATGGTGAGCCAGTCGCCCGACTGGGGATCGGGCGACCCTTCCCGGGATTGGAAGCCCAGCGCCTGCAGAGCCTTCGGCGAGAAGCCCCGGATGAGCTGGAGTTCTGAGAGGGTGTCGAGGGGACCGTTCTTGACCGGGTAGGGCTGCGGGAGGGTCCGGTAGAAGGCGCCCTCGCTCCCCTCGGCGCGGGGCTCGGAGTCGGCGTCCACCCAGTCCGCGAGGTAGGCTACGAGCTGGGGGTCCAGCTCCCGCTCCTGGAACATCCCGGTCAGCAGCTCCATCACCCCATCGCGCAAGGCGGGCTCCTGGGCGGCCGGCGCGTTCAGGTTGACCTTAGCGGACTCGTCCTGGACCTGGAAGCGCACCTGCGCTCCCCCGGCCTCAAGCCGCTCATCGAGGGTAGCCCACCTCTCGGTGGCTGCGGCGAAGCTGTTGTCATCCTCCTCGAGCGCGGCCGCCACCAGGGCGACGGGCGCCCGGGCCGCCCAGCGGGCCCGGAGCTCGTCCCGGAAAGCCTCCACCAGCCGGACCTCGTCCTGGACCGCTCCGGTGAGCTCCACCGCGATGACGGTGAGCAGGCTGACCGTCGCCAGCGCCATCAAGAGCGCCGCCCCGCGCTGGCCGGCCTCAGAGCCTTTGGCCGCCCGCGGTTCAGCCATCCGTCTCTACCTCCCAGGGCCGGCCGGGGGCGGCGGATGCAAGCCCGCGGGGACGGCCGCCAGCGTGGAGAGGGTCCTCCCCTCGTCCGGGCCGCTCCCGAGCCTCACGGTGAGCCGGACCGCGGCGGGCAATTGCGCTCGTTCCTCAGGGGAGCGGGTGGACCAGTTATCATGCGCCCCCCCCTCTGTGTCCAGGTAGCTGAAGGCGAGCTCCCTCACCTCTTCCAGGATCACCACAGGGCCCTCGGAGGCAGCGGGCGCTCCGCCTGCGAGGGGGGGGGACTCTTGGCGAAGCAGGCTCCCGCCCCCTGGGCCTGGTCCCAGGGAGTAGCTCACTGCAGCGAGCTCGTCTCGCTTTCCCCCCTCCTCCCCCCACCGGTAGATGGCCGCGGTGAACGAGAGCCGGTCGGTGCGACCGGTGGGGCCCTCTTGCCGGGCGCCCTCGAAGTAGAGGTGAGCCCGTCCGGGCGACCACAGGGCTCCCGCAAGGTCTGCCGCAACCCGCTGCAGAGCGAGGCGGGCCGCCTGCTGGCCTTCCAGGCGCGACCGGAGGCGACGAGCGAAGCTCGCGTTGGTCCCGATGCTCAGGTAAAGCCCGGCGACGATGGCCGCGAGGATGGAGAGCGCAACCAGGAGCTCCAGGAGGGTGAACCCTCGGGGGAACTCCTCCCTTCCCGCACCCGCCGGGCCGCTAAGGGATGGGCTCTCGCCTCGCCACATAGGTCACCACCTCCAGCACAGGCACGCTCTCCCTCTCCGAGCTGACGCGCACTCGCACGGCGCGCACGCCCGGGTGGGCTGTGGGCTCCACGACGACCTCCCAGCTGAGCTCCTCCCCCCCGGCGCCCCGGACTCGACCCCCGGCGGGGCTCGCGGGCGAGAGCTCCGCTTCCACCAGCTTCTCCTGGGCGAGGAGCACTGCGTCGGTGAGCCGCTGGGCGCGCAGCGAGGCGCCGAAGCTCTGATGCTGGAGCCGCAGGGCCGCCGCCGCCACGGCCGAGACGATGGCGAGAGCCACCGTCAGTTCGAGGAGCGTAAAGCCGGATGGCCGGCACCCGGACGGCCGGCGCTCAGGGGCTCGCCGGCGTTGCCCGGCCACGGCGGATCTCCACACGGTTCAGGAAGGGATGAATCTGCAGCGTCCGCTCCCCTTGGCGCTCATCGCGCAGGTAGAGGAAGGCCCGCTCGGTCTCCCCTGTGGGGAGGAACTGGAGCGGCACCTCCCCCTCCACCACATCCCCCCGGGTTCCGGTGCGCACCTTGAGCAGGCGGAGTCCGCGGGGGAGAGCGCCATCACTGACCGGCGAGTCGGCGAGCCCCCGCCACCGCCCCTCGGCATCCCTTCCCTCCACCCACCACTTGCCCTCAGGCAGCTGGAGGCGGAGCCGCACCACCTGCCCCTCGGCGACGGCGCGGTTGCGGAGCTTGCGGATGGCTGCCGCTAGCCTTCGGGCGCTCGCCCGCAGGGGGTCCGGGGCCAGGCGGGCGTAAAGGCGGGGGTAGGCCAGGCTGAAGACGATCCCCAGGATGAGGACGACGAAGGCGAACTCCACCAGAGTGAACCCACCCTCACTGGAGATTCCAGCTCTCGATGTCCGCATCGTTGCCCTCGCCCCCCTCCTGCCCGTCGGCCCCCAGGGACTTGATCTCGTACTCCCGGCCGTCGCTGCCCGGCGAGAGATAGATGTAAGGGTTCCCCCAGGGATCCGGCGGGACGCGACCTCCCTCCAGGTAGCCGCCGGGAGCCCACTTGCGGGGGTTCGGCCCCGTAGTCGGCTCCCGGACCAGCGCCTCGAGCCCCTGTTCGGTGGTAGGGTAGGCGCCGTTGTCCAGTCGGTAGAGCTGGAGGGCGCTGATGAAATTCCTGGTCTGAAGGATCGCCGCGGTCCTGCGGGCCTCCTCGGTGCGTCCCAGCATGCGGAACCCGATGATGGCGACCAGGAGGCCCAGGATGATGATCACCACCATCAGCTCGATGAGTGTGAAGCCAGCCGTCCCGCGAGCCTTACCAGCCATCCGACCCCTCCTCCGGAGCGCCGGCTCAGGGACGCCCGCCCGGGGCCCCGCCCGGGGCGCGGCCCCGGCCGCGAGCCTCCCCCTCTGTTCCGCGGACGGCAAAGGCGACCACCTTTGCAGTCACCCTCACCCGGCCGGGCACCCGGTTCGAGCGCTCCACACGCAGCCGGCCCACGCGGATGAGCTTCGGGGCGCCCGCCAGTTCCTCCAGGTATCGGACCAACTGCCCTAGCGCCACATCCTCGAAGCGCACCTCCATCGCCATCCGGCGGTAGCCGGGGCCCAAGGGAGCCTCGGAGGGCTTCATGGAGACCAGACGCTCCCGGATGCCGGCCCGTCCGGCAGCCTCCTCGAGGAAGGAGAAAAGGGAGAAGCGGTCCCCCTGCCGGATGAGACGCCGGTCCAGCTCGACGAGCATTTCTCTGTACCGCCGGTGCCGCTCCCGGAGGGCGCGCATGCGCTGGAGCTCGCGCTCGGCCCGCTCCACCCGTTGGCGTAGAGCCTGCCGGCGCTCCCAAAGGGGGCGGACGACCAGTTCGCTCCCCAGGAGGAGAGAGCCCACCACGAGGCCCGCCGCCACCATCATCTGCTCTCGACGCGCGAGCTTCACCGCAGCCTACCCCGCGACCCTGACGCCGAAGCGGAGCCGCATGTGGAACCGCACGCCCCGCTCGCCTGGGAGGAGGCGCGCCTGGGTGACCTCCAGCCCCTCAAATCCCTTCCGACGGGCCAGGAGGGACTTGATGCGGTCCACCGCTTCGAAGCTGAGCGTCTCTCCCCGCAGCGAGATGCCTCGATCGTCCATCTCCAGCTCCAGCAGGCGCACTGGCAGGGCGGCCGGGATTGCCTCGCTGAGCTCCGCAAGGGCCCCCAACGGGGTGAGCCCATTCAGCCGGCTCCCCATCAGCAAGGCGAGCCGGCGCGCCTGCGCCTCCACGCGCGCCGCCAACTGGCGCTCGGGGCTCACAGTGCGCCCCGCCGCGGGCAGAGCCGCCCGGAAGAGGGAATGGACCTCCGCGCGCACGCGCCGCATGCGCTCCTCCCCCCGGCGGACCTTGAGGGCAAGGTCAGCCACCAACAGCGCCCCCGCCAGGGCCGCCGCGGCCCCGGCGGCGAGCACAGGGCGGCGGAGCTCGCGCCACCCTTCCCGGCGGGCGAACTCCTCGCGCAGGAGGTTCAGCCGCGCACCCAGGGGCCTCGCGGCACCGAGGGCGGCCCCCAGGGCCCCGCTGACGGTGACCACCGCCTCCGGCGTGGGAACCTCCCCTGCGACCAGGGCAGCGCCGGCCTCCCAGGCCATGGGCTGACAGGGAATCCCGAGTGCGGACTCGAGCCGGTGGGCGAGGCCGGGGAGCGCCGCGCCATCGCCGGTGAGGACCAGCCGCGCCACTCCTCCCTCCAGCCCCGGCAGCTTGTCGCACGCGTGGAGTGTGAGTTGAAGTTCCCGCACCAGGGAGGCAATCCCGTCGGGAGCGGAGGCGTGGGTCGGTCCGCTTTCGCGGCCCGGGAGGCCATCCGCCCGCTCTGCACCCGGGCGGGAGAACGTCTGGTCAGCACCCCTTCGAATGGCGCGGATGAAAACCGGACGCCCTCCGTCCGCAAGCACGATGGACGTGTGTGTCGCCCCGATGTTCACCACCCCAGTGGGGCCATCCGGGAGCGAACCCCCGAGTGCCCGCCAAGCCCGCAGGTCAGCCAGGGGCGCAAAGTCCACCCGGTCGGGGACCACTCCCACCTCGGCCAACCCCTGCAGGTAGCGCGCCAGGGCAACCTTGGGGACGGCGACCGCCAGCACCTCGAGGCCCTCCCGGTTGGGGCCGGCGGTGACGGCGAAGTCCGCCACCGTCTCCTCCACAGGAAGGGGCAGCACGCGTTCCATCTCGAACTTAATGACCTGCTTGATCTTTGAAACCTGCCGGAAAGGCAGGCGCAGGAAGGCCGCGATGGCCCCGGTGCCGGGGAAGGAGGCCACGATGAAGGGCGCCCTCCCCCGGCGGCCGGCCCATCCCCGAAGCGCCTCCCGGGCCTCGCTCCAGTCGCCCTCCTCGGGGGTGCTGGCCGGAAGGTCCAGGCAAAGGACGCGCTCCAGGACGCAGCGCCGCCATCCATGGCGGATCCCGACCGCCTTCACGGAGCGGGCGCCCAGCTCCACCCCCAGGATCCTTCGGGCCACGAACGCACCTCCCGCGGCCGGCCGCTCAGCGCACCAGCTGGCTCACCTCGAACAGAGGCAGCAGGATGGAAAGCACCACGAACCCCACCACGAACCCCATCATCAGGATGAGGACAGGGTCCACCAGCGCCATGGCGGTCTGTATGGTGGCCTCTACCTCCCGCTCCAGATGCTCGGCCGCCTTCAGCAGCATCTCGTCCAGGCGGCCCACCTGCTCGCCCGCGCCCGCCAAGTCGGTGACGAGGGGGGGGAAGAAGCCGCTCTGCTCTAGGGCCCGGCTGAGGGAGCCTCCCCTTCGGGTCTCCTCCCGGGCCCGCTCTACAACCGACTCGAGGACCGTGTTGGCCAGCACCAACTTCGCGACCGACAGCGCTTGCAAGATGGGCAGCCCCCCCGCCAGGAGAACACCCAGCGTGCGGGCGAAGCGGGCGATGGCCTGCTTGCGAAGGAGCCCGCCGACCAAGGGGAGGCGCAACTTGAAGGAATCATAATACCTCCGGCCGGCCGGGGTGCGGAGTCCGAGTCCCCCGGCGACCGCCAGGATGCCCAGGGCAGCGAGGGCCACCCCGTAGTACGAGCTCACGAGGTCGCTCGCGGCGATGAGGACCTGGGTGGGCCAGGGGAGCTCCTGCCGCGCCTCGCGGAAGATCTGGACTACGCTGGGCACCACGAAGGTCAGTAAGAAACTCAGCACCGCCAGGCCCACCACGACCATCAGGGCCGGGTAAGCGAGGGCGGCCGCCAGGCGGCGCCGGAGGTTCTGCTGGAGCTCCAGGTAATCGGCGAGGCGCGTCAGGACGAGCCCCAGGGAGCCGCTGGTCTCGCCCGCGCTCACCATGCTCACGTACATGGGCGAGAAGACGCGAGGATGTCCCTCCAGCGCCTTCGCCAGAGTCGCCCCCTCGTTGACCTCCTCCCTCACCCGGACCAGCAGGCGGCGGACGGCCTCCCTGCGGCTCTGGCGGATGAGGATGGAGAGGGCGGGGACGACCGGGAGCCCCGCGCTCAGCAGGGTGGCGAGCTGCCGCGTGATGGTCACCACCTCCCCCCCGCGGAGCCCCCCCCTGCGGGAGAGGAGAGTCGGGGCAGAGATGCCTCCGGGGCCCGGGCGCCCATCGCGCACTTCAGCGGGGTGGAGCCCCTGGCTACGCAACCTCTCCCGCGCCACGGCCGAGCTCTCGGCGTCGATGACCCCCTTATGGGTACGGCCCCTGGCGTCGAGCGCTCGGTAGAAGAAGACAGGCATGTGGCCGATTCTCCCGGCAGGGGCCCGCCCCGGGCGCACCTCACGCCCGGACGATGCGGAGCACCTCCTCGGGGGTGGTGACCCCCGCCGCCACCTTCCGCCCGCCATCCTGCATCAACGTCACCATGCCCTTCCGCAACGCAGGGGCCTTGAGGGTGGCCGCGTCGGCGCGGGCCATGATGAGAGCGCGCAGCTCATCGTCGAGCGCCAGCAGCTCGAAGATGCCGATGCGGCCCCGGTAGCCCGTGTGGTAGCAATCCCCGCAGCCCCGCCCTCGCCGGAGCCCCTCGCCGAGGGACGCCAACTCCGGCCCCTCCAGCCCCACCTCCCGGAGCGCCTCCAATTCGGCGGGCACCACCTCCGCGCAGTGGGGGCAGACGCGCCGCACCAGGCGCTGGGCCAGGATGCCCGCCACCGAGGAGGAGATGAGGAAGGGCTCGATCCCCATGTCCACGAGGCGCGTGAGGGCGCCCGCCGCGTCGTTCGTGTGGAGGGTGCTGAACACGAGGTGGCCCGTGAGGGAGGCGTGGATGGCCACCTCCGCCGTCTCGCGGTCGCGGATCTCCCCCACCAAGATGACGTCGGGGTCCTGCCGGAGGATGGCCCGCAGGCCCTGGGCGAAGGTGAGACCGGTCTTGGGGACGACCTGCATCTGGGCCACGCCCTCGAGCTGGTACTCCACGGGGTCCTCGATGGTCATGATGTTGGCCTCGATGGAGCGGAGCTTTTGGATGGCCGAGTAAAGAGTAGTAGTCTTGCCGCTCCCTGTGGGCCCCGTCACGAGGACGATGCCGTGGGCGCGGCGGATGAGGTTGCGGAACGCCTCGTAGTGGTCGGGCGAGAAACCGAGGTCCTCCAGCTCCAGGAGGATGCTAGTGCGGTCGAGCAACCGCAGCACGACCCGCTCTCCGTGTACTGTGGGCACGTCCGAGACGCGGACATCGATCTCCCGCCCCCCCACCGTGGTCTGGATGCGGCCGTCTTGCGGCAGGCGCCGCTCGGCGATGTCCAGCCCGGCCATGATCTTGAGGCGGGAGACCACGGCGAGCTGGTAGGGCTTGGGGAGGCGGAGCACGTCGTGGAGGACGCCGTCGATGCGCAGACGGACCCGCACCTCCTGCTCGAAGGGTTCCCAGTGGATGTCGCTGGCGCGGTCGCGCACCGCGCGGTAGATGACCCGGTTCACCAGCTTGATGATGGGCGCCTCGTGGGCGAGGTCCAGCTCCCCTCCCCCCTCCGGCCCCTCCGCGACGAGGAGGGCGGGGACGGCCCCGTCCAGCTCCTGCACCATGGCCTCGGCGGAGTGTTCCTCACGCTCGTACAGGGAATGGATGGCCCGCAGGATGGCGCGCTCGGGCGCCAGGGCGGGCTCGGCCTGCACCCCCAGCACTGCGCTCAGGGCGTCCACGGCGGCAAGGTTCAGCGGGTCGGCGGTGGCCACCCAGAGGCGCTCTCCCTCTTGTCGGGCCGGGACGACCTTGTGGTGGAGGAGGAAGGGGACCGGGAGCCGCGCGAGGAGCTCCGGGTCCACGCCGCTCGCGTCCACCTGCTCCAGACAGGGCAAGCCCAGCTGGCGGCCCAGGGCCTCCAGGAGCTCCCGCTCGCTGATAGCCCCCCGCTCCACCAGCAGCTCCCCCAGCGGCCGGCCGCTCACCCGCTGCTCGGCGAGCCCCGCCTCGAGCTGGGAGGGGCTTACGCCGGAACTCTCCTGCAGCAACTGCCCGATGGGTTTGCTGCACCCCGGGACGTTCGAAGCGCTCATAGCCTCTCCTTTAACGAGAGCGGCCGCACCTCGCGCGCCCCTCCGCCCCAAGGCGCTCACCCGGGGCGAGCCCAACCGGCCCCCGTGGGTTGCGGAGGCCTACGGCCTCGCCCCTACGCCCCGCCCGCGATC
>JBHIBR010000007.1:0-14749 GCA_046759145.1 Nitrospinota bacterium
CCCAAAGGTGTATCATTGAGTGATTCCGGAGCCGGGTGCTGTTGGACACTTTTTCTGGCAGGGGAACGGGGATCGCTCGCTACCCATGACCTTTTTCATTGACCAGACATTCAACGGCGTCTCCTACGGGGCGTTGCTGTTCCTCCTGGCCAGCGGCCTCTCCCTCATCTTCGGCGTCATGCGCATCATCAACATCGCCCACGGGGCCTATTACCTGCTGGGCGGTTACATCGGCTTCAGCGTGATGGTGCGGACCCAGAATCTGGCCGCCGCCATCGTGGGAGCGGCGCTGGCCATCGCGGTCATCGGCATCTTGATGGAGCGGATCTTCCTCCGGCGGCTCCACGGCAACGAGCTGGGCCAGGTCCTCCTGACGATGGGTTTCGCCCTGGTCTTTCAGGACCTAGACCTCATCATCTGGGGAGGCGACCCGCTGACGGTCCCGGTCCCCAAGGTGCTCAGTGCCTCGTTGCGCGTCGGCGACCAGGTGTTCCCCGTCTATCGGCTCTTCATCATCGCCATTTCGGTGCTGGTCGGGATCTTCCTCTGGCTCTTCCAATCCAAGACGCGCTACGGGGCGATGGTGCGGGCCGCCGTGGACGACCAGGAGATGGCACGGGGGGTGGGGATCAACGTGCCCGCGCTGTCCATGGCCGTGTTCGCCCTCGGGGCCTTCCTGGCGGCGGTGGGCGGCGTGGTGGCCGGGGGATGGTTGGGGGTGGAGCCGGGCAACGACTTCGAGATCCTGCCCTACGCCTTCGTGGTGGTGATCGTGGGGGGGCTGGGAAGCTTAGAGGGCGCCATGGTGGGGAGCCTGGTGGTGGGCCTGGTGGACAACTTCGGCAAGGCCCTCTTCCCCGAGTTCTCCTATTTCACCCTCTATGTTCCGATGGCCGTGATCCTGGCCACCCGGCCTTCGGGGCTTTTCGGGCGCACCTCGGGGGGAGCGGGGGTGGGACGGGTGTTCCGCATCGGCATCGGAATCGCGACCCTGGCGATCCTGTTGGTCGCGCCCCCCTTCCTGTCTGAGTTCCTCCTGGCGTTGCTCACCAAGGCGCTCATCTTCGCCGTCCTGGCCATGAGCCTGAACATCCTGCTGGGCTATACGGGCTTGCCGTCGTTGGGCCACGCGGCGTTCCTGGGCATCGCCGCCTACACTGTGGCCGTGATGACGACCCGCCACGGGGCCCACTTCTGGTCCACCCTGGTGGTGGGGCTCGGCCTGACCCTGGCGGTGGCTGCCGTGTTCGGCCTGCTGGCCATCCGGGCCAAGGGGGTGTATTTTCTCATGATCACCCTGGCCCTGGGGGAGTCGATCTGGGGGCTGGCCTACCGGTGGAATTCCATGACCGGGGGGGATAACGGCATCACGGGCATCCCCCGCCCGGATTTCGGCTTGCCGATCTCGGTGGAGGGCGAGACGGCCTTCTACTATTTCACGGTGCTGGTCTTCCTGATGGCATTGCTTTTTTTCTATCTCCTGGTCCGCTCCCCCTTCGGCCACAGCCTCATCGGGATCCGCGAGAGCGAATCGCGCATGCGGATGCTGGGCTACAACACCTGGCTGCACAAGTACATCGCCTACGTGCTGGCGGGCGGGATGGGCGGGGTGGCGGGGATCCTGTGGGCCTACTACAACGCCTTCGTCAGCCCCGAGGATGTGGTGCTGGTGGTCTCTGTGGAGACCTTGCTCATGGTGGCCCTGGGCGGCGCCGGGACGTTGCTGGGGCCGGCGCTGGGGGCCGGCATCCTGGTGTTCTTGAGGGAATATGTGAGCACATTCGCCGAGCTGGAGCTCGGCTGGTTCGTCCTCGACTTCAAGTATCGCTGGGTGAGCGTGATGGGCCTCATCTACATCCTGACCGTCCTGTACGCGCCGGACGGCCTGCTGGGGGCAGCACAACGCTGGGCCCGGCGCCGGGCCGAGGGGCTTGCCGAGCCGTCCTCGGAGCGGTGAGCGGGTGAACTACGGCGGGTGTTCTCTTGGGGAGGGAAGGAGATGCGCTGGAAATGGTTGTGCAGCATCGCGGGGGTCGTCGCGCTGGCCTTGGCCGTGGCCGTATCTCCCGCCGCAGCCCAGAAGGGGCCCATCAAGATCGGCCTTGTGGCGCCCCTGACGGGCTTCTTCGCGGCGGTCGGCAAGGACATGAAGGACGGCTTCGACCTCTGGTTCGAGGAGCACCCGGGCGACCGGACCGTCGCGGGCCGGAAGATCAAGGTCGTCTACGAGGACACCTTGGGCAAGCCGGCCATCAACGTGACCAAGGTGCGCGACAAGCTCATCAAAAAGGACAAGGTCCACGTCGTGATCGGCGGCCTGCTGGCCTCCACGGGCTACGCCCTGGCGCCGGTGGTCACCCGCTACAAGACGCCCATGCTCTACCCGGTGATGGCCGCCGACGACCTCACCCAGCGCAAGCGGAAGCAGTACAAGTACGTGGTCCGCACCGGCTGGACCAGCAGCCAGCCCTCCCACCCCTTCGGGGAGTGGGCGTACAAGGAGCTGGGCATACGGAAGGTCATCACCATCGGGTCCGACTACGCCTTCGGCTACGAGGTGACGGCGGGCTTCCAGCGCAGCTTCGAGGAGGCGGGGGGGAAGGTCGTGGCCAAGATCTGGAACCCCATCAAGACCACCGACTTCGGCCCCTACATCGCCCGCATCAAGGACATCCGCCGCCGCACCGGGGCGGACGGCCTCTTCGTCATGCAGGTGGGAGGGGGCTCGCTGCGCTTCCCCAAGCAGCTCGCCCAGGCGGGCGAGCGCGAGAAGTTCAAGGCCATCCTGGGCGGGGGGACCACGGCAGACGAGTTCGTCCTGCCGGCCCAGGGGGACGAGGTGATCGGTTACTACACCCCGCTCCAGTACAGCGCGGCCGTGCAGAACCCCATCAACAGGGCTTTCGTGAAGCGCTACCGGGCCCGCTTCGGCAAGCAGCCCTCCTATTACTCCGAGACCATGTACACCTCGGCCCGCTGGATCGTGGAGGCGGCGAAGAAGATCAACGGCAACGTGGAGGACAAAGAGCTGTTCCTCAAGACCCTGTGCTCCATGGAGTTCCCCGACACGCCCAGGGGGCCGGTGAGGATGGACCCGTTCTGCAACCCGATCCACAACATCTACGTCCGCAAGGTGGCGAAGATCGGGGGGGAGAAGTGGAACACGGTGGTGAAGATCTTCCCCATGGTGTCCCAGTTCTGGAAGTATGACCCCAAGGAGTTCCTGAAGAAGCCGGTCTACGACCGCAACCACCCCCCTTGCCGACACTGCGAGTAGGGGGCGCTCGGGGGGGAAGAAGGCGAGGATGACGGACGGGATGGGGCCCGCGGCCGGGCGGGATAGCCTGTGCCTCAAGCTGGAGGGGGTCTCCAAGCATTTCGGGGGGCTCCGGGCTGTGAACGGGGTGAGCCTCCATGCGGAGGGGGGGGAGCGGCTTGCCATCATCGGCCCCAACGGGGCTGGCAAGACCACGCTCTTCAGCCTCATCACAGGCGAGCTCCCCCTGACCGCGGGCCGCGTCCTTTTCTTCGGCCAGGATGTGAGCGCCCTCCCCCCCCACCGCCGGGCGGCCATCGGGATGGCGCGCACCTTCCAGATCACCAACCTCTTTTCGAACCTCTCGGTGGAGGAGAACCTCGTCCTGGCCGCGCAGGGGCTCGAGCGGACGAAGTTCTCGATGCTCCGGCCCATCCGGCGCTTCCGCCACCTTTACGAGCGGGCCGAGGCCCTGCTGGCCGAGCTGGGCCTCGGGGAGCGGCGCCGGGCCCTCATCAAGAACCTCTCCCACGGCGAGAAGCGGCAGGTGGAGGTGGCCCTCGCCCTCACCGGGCGGCCGCGCATGATGCTGCTGGACGAGCCCACGGCGGGGCTTTCGGCCGCCGAGACGGCCCAGATGGCGGAGCTCCTCAAGCGGCTCGACCCCGCCATCACCCTCCTCATCGTCGAGCACGACATGGACGTGGTCTTCGAGCTCGCCCAGCGGATCGCCGTCCTCCACTACGGGGAGGTGCTGGCCGAGGGGGCGCCCGAGGCCGTCAAGGAAAACCCCACGGTGCAGGAGATCTACCTTGGCGTCGGCTAGCCCCCCCATGCTGGAGGTGGAGGACCTCCACACCTACTACGGGGAGAGCTACGTCATCCAGGGCCTCTCCCTCTGCGTCCCCCAGGGGAAGATGGTGGCCATTCTGGGCCGAAACGGGGTGGGCAAGACCACCCTTGTGCGCTCCATCGTCGGCTTCACGCCTCCCCGCCAGGGGCGGGTCCTGCTGCGGGGGAGGGAGATCACCCGCCTTCCCTCCTTCCGGACCACCCAGTTGGGGGTCGGCCTCGTGCCCCAGGGGAAGCGCATCTTCCCCTCTCTCACGGTGGTGGAAAACCTCCATGTTGCCTCGGGACGGGGCACCTCGGGCCGGGATGGCTGGACCCTGGAGAAGGTCTTCCAGCTCTTCCCCCCCCTCCGGGCCAGGGCCGGCCACTGGGGGGGCAAGCTCTCGGGCGGAGAGCAGCAGATGCTCGCCATCGGGAGGGCCCTCATGGGAAACCCCGAGCTCCTCTTGATGGACGAGCCCACCGAGGGCCTGGCGCCCCTGCTGGTCCGGGGGGTGGGGGACACCATCGCGCGCCTCAAGGCCACGGGCCTCTCCATCCTCCTTGTGGAGCAAAACCTCCCCATGGCGTTGCGGGTGGCCGACGAGGTCCACGTGATGAGCCGCGGGAGGATCGTCTACTCCTCCTCTCCCCAGGAGCTCTGGGCCGACGAGGAGGTGAAGAAGCGCTTCCTGGGGCTCTGAATCCGGAGGTTCCCCTCCTTCAGTTTTCCAGCGGATACATGCGCTCGATGGAGAGCTCGTAGATGAGGCGCCGCTCCCGCTTCATGGCGGCGAGGTACTCCGCCATGTCCCGCGGGGGCGCCCCCGTGATGGCCTCATAGAGGCGGGCGTTCTCCTCCCCCGTGGGGTCGGCCACAATCCGCACGCGCCCCTCGACGGTGAGGTAGGGGGGGAAGAATTCCTCGGTCAGCACGCACAGGGAAGCTCGGGGGTCCCGCCGGAGGTTGCGGGTCTTGGCCCGGCCCTCTGTGCCCGAGATGCGGATGACCTCTCCCACCAGGGCATAGAGCACGGGTGTGAGCTGCGCCGCGCCGTCGGCCCGCAAGGTGGCCAGCACTCCGCGGTGGTTCTGGCCGAGGAAAGAGAGGGCCTCTGTCCACTTCACGGAGCGCTCGACCTCGCCCGAGAGGGTCCCGACGGCTGGATGAGCGCGGATTTTACCAAAGAGCCCCCCGCACGGGGAGGGCGGGGGCGGAAAAAGACGCTTGATTTTCCTGGGAGAGGGGGGTTGATTTCGGGGAATTCTGTTTGTTAGAATATGGATTCACAATGGGGAGAGGGTAAGGCGCTTCCGAGAGTCTGGGTTCGGGCAAGTGACGGCCAAGTGATTTTCTCGGCCTGGGGAGGGGCGACCTGAGAAGGCGGGGCGCCTCGCAAAAAAGAGGGAGGACGGAGCGATGCAAAGAGGAAGGAGCCATTGGCGCAGGGTAGGTCATTGGGCATTGGTCCTGGTGGTGCTGGCTGGGGCGGTCGCGCTGGCTCTCCAGCCCGCTTACGCGCAGTGGAAGCCCACGAAGCCCATCGAGTTCGTCATCCAGACCAACCCCGGCGGCGGGTCGGACAAGTACGCCCGCTTCTGGATCGGGATCATCGAGAAGTACAAGCTCTCGCCCGTGCCCTTCATCCCGGTCAACAAGCCGGGCGGCGGGGGTGCGGTGGCCCTCACTTTTCTCCACGGCAAGCGGGGGGACCCCCATTACGTCACCCCCACCCTCAACAGCGTCATCACCCGGCCCCTCCTGACGAAGATCCCGGTGATGTACCCCTCGAAGGACCTGACGCCCATCGTCATGATGGTCATGGACCCCTTCCTGCTGGTCGTCCACCCGGATAACTTCAAGAGCTTCGAGGATTGGAAGGCGGCCTGCAGGGAGCGAACGCTCACCTCCACGGGCACGGGCGTCAAGCAGGAGGATGAGATCCAGCTCTTCATGCTCCAGCGCGCCGTCGGCTGCAAGCCCTTCCGGTATGTGCCGCAGCGGGGCGGCGGGAGCGTGGCCAAGGCGGTGGCGGGAAAGCACGCCGATTTCAACGTGAACCAGCCGGCCGAGATGTTGCCCCATTATCCCAAGCGGCTGATCCCCATCTTGGCCTTCTCGAAGAAGCGCTACGGGGCGTTCCCCGACGTGCCCACCCACTATGAGAAGGGGGTCAACTCCAAGTGGGCCGACCTGCTCTCCCTCGAGGGCGGACTCCACCAGATGCGGGGCCTCATCGGGCCTCCGGGCATCCCGGAGGAGGCCATCGAGTGGTACGAGAACCTCTTCAGGAAGATCTGGGAGAGCAAGGAGTGGCAGGGCTTCATGAAGAAGCGCGCCATGGTCCGGCAGTTTTTGAAGCACGAGGCGTACCGGAAATTCCTGAGCCGCTACGAGAAGGACCACCTCCGGGTGATGCGGGATGTGATCGGATGGAAGCTGCGTGATGACCTCAAGGTGAAGTAACGGGAGGCCGGTTGCGCCCGCTATGAGGGTCCCCCAGATTCAGATCCGCAAGGCGGACGTTGCCGTTGGCGCAGCCTTCGTGGTGCTCGCCATCGTCCTGATGGTCCAGGTCGCGCCACTGGGCCCGGGCTGGGGGGAGGGGGGCCCCCAGCCCGGGTTTTTCCCTTTCAGCGTGGCCGTGTTGATGGCCCTGGGGGGCCTGGCGGCGGCGTTGCAGGCGTTGAGGAGCGAGGGCGACCGCCTCTTCTTCGAGCACCCCCAGGAGGTCGCGGACCTCCTCAAGGTCGGCATCCCGCTGGCCCTGGCCATCGCCTCGGTCCCCTACCTCGGGCTCTACATCATGACGGCCCTGTACCTCACCTTCTTCGCCCGGTGGTACGGGCGATTCCGGTGGTACTCCGCGGCCGCCGCGGGCGTTGGCTTCTCCTACGCCCTCTACCTGACCCTCCATCAATATTTCCACATCGCAACGCCCCGAAGCATGTGGTACGGGACGTTGCTCCCCTTCTAGAGAACGAATGGAAGCCCTGGACCTCCTCGCCCTCGGATTCGCCGAGCTCCTCCATCCCGAGCGCCTGGTCTTCATGCTGGTGGGCGTGGTCCTGGGGCTCGTCATCGGGGCCATCCCCGGGGTGGGGGGCACTACGGGCGTCGCCATCCTCCTGCCGATGACGGTTTTCCTGGACCCCGCCGCCGGCCTCATCATGTTGGGCGGGATCTACTGGGGTTCCATCTTTGGCGGTTCGGTCAGCTCCATCCTGTTCGCCGTCCCGGGCAACCCGTGGTCTGTGGCGACCATGTTCGACGGACGGCCCCTGGCCAAGCAGGGGCGGGCCAGCCTGGCCTTGTCGGCGGCCTTCTCGGTCTCCTTCGTGAGCGCCATCGTGGCCTCCTTGTTGTTCACCTTCTTGGCCGTGCCCTTCGCAGAGCTGGCGCTCCGGTTCGGGCCGCCGGAGCTGTTCGGCGTCCTCCTGATCGCCTACGGCACTTTCGTCGGGCTGGGCGGGTCCCCGGCCAAGGCCCTGGTCATGATGGCCGCCGGATTTCTCCTCTCGGCGGTGGGCTTGGACGTCGTGACCGGCGACCCCCGCCTCACCTTCGGGACCATCACCCTCCTCCAGGGGTTCCACTTCGTCCCGGTCACGATCGGCCTCTACGGTGTCGGGGAGGTGCTCTACAACGCCACCGAGCGCTACAAGCTCAAGATCGAGGAGTTGACCGCCGCCGCCAAGCTGGGGTTTGAAGACCTCTGGGAGAGCGTCCGCTGGATCTGGAGGCGGAGGGGCCTAACCTCCTTCTGCACCGTGCTGGGGTTCATCGTGGGCATCCTGCCCGGTGTGGGGGCTACGCCCGCCTCCTTCATCGCCTACGGCACGGCCCGACGAACATCGAAAACTCCGGAGAGCTTCGGAAAGGGCGCCCTCGAAGGGGTCATCGCCCCGGAGGCGGCCAACAACGCGGCCGCCACGGGCGCCATTCTCCCCATGCTGGTCCTGGGCGTGCCCGGCTCGCCCACCGCGGCCATCATGATGGCGGGCGTCTTCATGTGGGGCTTGCTGCCGGGCCCCCGCCTCTTCACCGAGAACCCGCAGTTCGTCTGGGCGTTTGTGGCGAGCCTCTATGTGGCCAACCTGGTCGCGTTTGCCATCAGCATCTCCGCCACGCCGCTCCTGGCGGCCATCCTGAGGACGCCCTACGCCTTGCTCGCACCCATCATCGTGGTCCTCTGCGTGGTGGGGTCCTACGCGATTCAGACCTCCTTGCTCGATGTCTGGCTTGTGCTCATCTTCGGCGTCTTGGGGTTCACCCTGCGCAAACTCGATTACCCTCTCGCTCCGCTGGTGGTGGCCCTGGTGCTGGGGGACCGGACCGAGACGACCTTGCGACAGAGCCTCATCATGAGCGACGGCTCCCTGGGGATCTTCTTCACCCGCCCCATCGCTGCGCCCCTCACCATCGCCGCCCTAGTTCTGTTCGCGCTGCCCCTCATCCAGATGGTGGCCCGCCGGGTGCGGTCGGGGCGTGTAGCGGTGACCGAAGGGTGACGCCGGGGGCCGCCGTCGCTCGCATTGTCGGCGGTGGCTCTGTCAGCCGAAAGGGAGATCTTTGGTTTGCCTCCAGAACTCGGAGTGCGCGCTTAGACGTCCTCGCGCCCTCCCTGTCGTCGGCCGCGGAGAAGCGGGGCGGTGTCGGCTCCCCTCCCACACCTGGAGGGGGAGAGGGACTCGCATAGGCCACGGGCTTCCCTATCCACTTCCTCTCGCCCATGTGCTCGCGGGCGACCTGGCCCTCGATGCCGGCCACCCACACTCCCTGAGGGCCTCGGCAGCAGAGAGGGACGCCTTGTCAAAGGGGAAGGGGGCGGCTTAAAAGAATTTAGAGTGAACGCCTTTGCCCCTTCGGGAGGCCTCATGCCCGTCTTGCCCACCCGGGTCAAGCCCCGCGACCCCGAGTTCCGGGAGAATGCCCGCCACTACCGGGCTCTCGTGGCCGACTTGCGGGAGAAGCTCGCTCAGGTCAAGGCGGGCGGGGGGGAGGCCGCCGTGGCGCGCCATCGGGCCCGGGGGAAGCTCCTCCCCCGGGAGCGCGTGGAGCGCCTCCTCGACCCCGGCACCCCTTTCCTGGAGCTGAGCCCCCTGGCCGCACTGGGCCTCTACGACGGGCAGGCACCCGGGGCGGGCCTCATCACGGGCATCGGCTCGGTGGGGGGCCAGGAGGTGGTCGTGGTGGCCAACGACGCCACCGTGAAGGGCGGCACCTACTTCCCCCTCACCGTCAAGAAGCACCTCCGCGCCCAGGAAGTCGCCTGGGAGAACCGCCTCCCCTGCATCTACCTGGTGGACTCGGGAGGGGCCTTCCTGCCCATGCAGGATGAGGTCTTCCCCGACCGCGACCACTTCGGGCGCATCTTTTACAACCAGGCGCGGATGTCGGCCGAGGGCATCCCCCAGGTGGCGGTGGTCCTGGGGAGCTGCACCGCGGGGGGAGCCTACGTGCCCGCCATGTGCGATGAGTCGGTCATCGTCCGGGGCCAGGGGACCATCTTCCTCGGGGGCCCGCCCCTGGTGAAGGCGGCCACGGGGGAGGAGGTGGACGCCGAGTCCCTGGGAGGGGCGGATGTCCACTGCCGCACCTCGGGGGTGGCAGACCACATGGCCGAGGACGACGCCGACGCCCTCGAGATCGCCCGCCGCCTCGTGGCGAACCTGAACCGCCAGAAAACCTTCCCCTGCCCCGTGCGGACCCCCGAGGAGCCTCGCTACGACCCGGAGGAGCTATATGGAATCTTGCCCCGGGATCTGCGTCAGCCCTTCGAGGTCCGCGAGGTCATCGCCCGCCTTGTGGACGGGAGCCGGCTGGAGGAGTTCAAGTCCCTCTACGGGACCACCCTGGTGTGCGGCTTCGCCCACCTGATGGGGTTCCCCGTCGGCATCCTGGCGAACAACGGCATCCTCTTCTCAGAGAGCGCCCTCAAGGGGACCCACTTCATCCTCCTCTGCGCCCAGCGGAGGATCCCCCTCCTCTTCCTCCAGAACATCACCGGCTTCATGGTGGGGCGCGAGTACGAGGCCCGGGGGATCGCCAAAGACGGCGCCAAGATGGTGATGGCGGTGGCCAACGCCCCCGTCCCGAAGTTCACCGTGATCGTCGGGGGCTCCTTCGGGGCGGGCAACTACGGCATGTGCGGGCGCGCCTACGGCCCCCGGTTCCTCTGGATGTGGCCCGGGGCGCGCATCTCGGTGATGGGAGGGGAGCAGGCGGCGGGGGTGCTCGCTACCGTCCAGCGCGGGGCCCGGGAGGCCCGCGGGGAGCGCTGGGAGGAGGGAGAAGAGCGCTCCTTCCGGGAGGAGATCGTCCGGGAGTATGAGGCCCAGGGGCACCCCTACTACAGCACCGCCCGCCTCTGGGACGACGGCGTCCTGGACCCTCTGGAGACGCGCATGGCGCTCGGGCTGGCCATCTCCGCCTCCTTCAACGCCCCCGTCCCGGGTGCTCGCTTCGGGGTGTTTCGGATGTAGGACGCTCGCCTTCTGCGCTTTCGCCCCGGGCGTGGCGCAAGCGAGGGAGCGGGCGCGCGCCTGCGGGCCCGCTGCGGGCCATGTTCCGAAAGCTGCTCATCGCGAACCGGGGGGAGGTGGCGCTGCGGGTGATCCGGGCCTGCCGCCTGCTCGGCGTCTCCCCGGTCGCAGTCTGCTCGGATGCCGACCGGGCTTCCCCGCACGTACGCCTCGCCGACGAGGTCTACCCCCTCGGCGGCTCTTCGCCTGAGGAGAGCTACCTCTGCGCCGAGCGGATCCTCGAGGCGGCGGCGCGCTGCGGGGCGGAGGCCATCCACCCCGGATACGGCTTTTTGGCCGAGAGCGAGGACTTCGCCCGCCGCTGCGCCGAGGCGGGCCTCGCCTTCGTCGGACCCTCGGCCGAGGTCCTGAGGCTTGTGGGCAACAAGGTGGCGGCCCGGGAGGCCGCCCGGGCGGCCCGGGTGCCCTGCATCCCCGGCTACGAGGGGGGGGATGATGGGGAGGCCCTGGTGCAGGCGGCGGAGCGGCTCGGCTACCCTGTCCTCATCAAGGCCGCCCGGGGGGGCGGCGGCCGCGGGATGCGCCGGGCGGAGGACGCCGCCTCCCTTCGCGACGCTCTGCCGGGCGCCCGGCACGAGGCTCGCCTCGCCTTCGGTGAGGGACGGCTCTATCTCGAGAAGCTCCTGGAGCGCCCCCGCCACATCGAGGTCCAACTCCTGGGCGATGGGCGTGGGGGCGCCGTACACCTGCTGGAGCGCGAGTGCTCCCTCCAGCGCCGCCACCAGAAGGTGGTGGAGGAGTGCCCGGCCCCCGGGCTGGGCGAGGGGCTGCGGGGCCGGCTGCGCCGGGCGGCCCTGAAGCTCGCGCGGGCGGTGGGCTACGGGGGCGCGGGAACGGCGGAGTTTCTCGTGACCGAAGAGGGCAGCTTCTATTTCCTCGAGGTGAACGCCCGCCTCCAGGTGGAGCACCCGGTGAGCGAGATGGTGACGGGGGTGGACATCGTGGCCTGGCAGCTTCGCCTCGCCGCGGGAGAGCCCCTGAGCCTCCGGCAGCAGGAGGTGCGCCCCCGGGGCCACTCCGTGGAGGCCCGCCTCTACGCCGAGGACCCGGAGCGGGATTTCCTCCCGCAGAGCGGGCGTGTGGGGGAACTCCGCCTTCCCTCAGGCCCGGGGGTGCGCGTAGAGACAGCCCTCGAGGCTGGGGCGCAGGTGAGCCCCCACTATGACCCGCTCCTGGCGAAGGTGGTGGCATGGGGAGAGGGCCGGGAAGAGGCCCGCCGGAGACTCGCCGCTGCGCTCGATGAGCTGGTCCTCACGGGCATCACGACAAACCTGGAGCTCCTCCGCCGAGCCGTCCGTGACCCCGACTTTGCCGCGGGGCATGTGCACACTGCCTCCCTCGAGCGCATCCTCGAAGGCCTGCGGCAGGGAGCCGGCGAGCCTCCCGATGAGGCGATCCTGGCCGCTGCCCTCGTCGAGGGCCGCGGGGAGGGAGGTCCCCCTCCCGGCGCTCCGGGCGCTTCCGGGGGCGCGGTTCCTCCTAGCTCCTACGACCCCTGGCGCCAGGGAGGGCCCTGGCGCATCGGCGGACGCTGAGAGGGCGGCCGGTGGCTCGGCGTCTGCGGTTCCTCGCTGCTGGAGGGGAGCGAGAGGTCGAGGTCCGGCGGAGCGGGACGGAATTCCGCGCTCGTCTGGGCGGGCGTGAGGTGGCCGGGAGTGTGCTCTGGGAGGGCGGGGAGGAGGTCGCTTTCGAGGTCGGAGGCCGAGTGGTGCGCGCTCGGGTGGAGAGGCGAGGAGAGGAGCGCCGCATCCGCCTGGGGGGGGAGAGCTACCGGTTAAAAGTTCCTGGTGAGAGCGCACGAGGGGAGGGGTTGCTCTCCGTCCCGGGGGCGGGGACCCTCACGAGCTCCCTTCCGGGAAGGGTGGTGGAAGTGCGGGTGCGGGAGGAGCAGGTGGTCGAGGCGGGGGCCATCTTGTTGGTGGTGGAGGCAATGAAGATGGAGCATTTCTTCCGGGCCGAGGCACCCGGCCGGGTGGTGAGGCTTCATGTGAGCGCGGGCGACGACGTCACCCCCGGGGATCCCCTGATTGAGCTGGCTCCGCCCGCGGAGGCCCGTGAGTCGGCCCCGCCGGAAGGCGGGGATTAGAGGAGGACCCTCATGCTTCCCCTCCGGACGCTGCTCTTCGCGCCGGGCAACCGACCCCGCATGCTCGCCAAGGTGGGGAAGTGCGGGGCGGATGCGGTGGTGCTCGACCTCGAGGACGCCGTCCCCCACGGCGAGAAGGAAGGGGCGCGCCCCCGGGTCCGCGAGGCGGCAGAGCGAATCTGGGAGGAGGACCGCTGCCCCGTCTACGTGCGCATCAACCCGCTTGGGGCCAGCAGCCCCTTCTCTGTCGCCTGCGGCGCCGAAGACCTGGAGGGCATCGTGGCCCCCGGGCTCTTCGGCGTAGTCCTCCCCAAGGCGGAGGGGCCCGAGGAAGTGAAGGTGGCCGACCGGCTGCTCTCGGACCTCGAGCGGGAGCGGGGGTTGCCCCTGGGCGGGGTGGAGCTGGCCGCGATCGTCGAGACGGCACGGGGAGTGCGGGAGGTCGAAAGGACCGCGGCGGCGGGCCTGGAGCGAAGGACCCTGCGGCTCAGCTTCGGGGCGGGGGACTTCACCAACGACCTCGGGGTCGCCTGGACGCGGGTGGAGTGGGAGCTCTTCTACGCCCGCTCTCGCATCGCCGTGGCCGCGCGGGCTGCGGGCCTCGAGGCGCCCCTGGACTCGGTGTTCTTTGACCTCGAGGACGAGGAGGGCCTCCTCGCCAGCGCCTGTGTGGCCAAGGGACTTGGCTTCCAGGGCAAGTACTGCATCCACCCCAAGCAGGTGAAACCGGTGAACCGGGTCTTTACCCCAACGCTGGAGGAGGTGGCGGCTGCCCGCCGGGTGGCCGAGGCCTTCCGGGAGGCGGAGGCGCGCGGGGAGGCGTCCGTGGTGGTGGACGGCCGGATGGTGGACTACCCCGTGGTGGACCGGGCGAAGAAGACCCTTGAGGTGGCGGAGGCCATCGCGAGGCGGGAGGGAGGCGGTGGGAGGCAGTGAGAGCAAATGAGTCCATTTCGGTCCCTTTGCGGGAGGGGGTTCCTCTGGTAGTTTGAAAAGAGGGAGATGGATCGCGCGTGGGCCGAATGGAGCGCTGGCCTGCGGGTTTGCGGAGGAGTCCTTTCCAGGGGGTACGAAGAATCCCATGTCTCTGAAGCAGAGTGAGCTCTCCAACGGAATCCGCGTCGTGACGCAGGAGCGGGACCTCACGGGCGCCGTGGCCTACCACGTCTACTTCGGATGCGGCGGGCGCCACGACCCGGACGAGTACGTGGGCGTCTCTCACGCTCTCGAGCACATGATGTTCAAGGGCACCCCCACCCGGACCCAACTCGACATCGCCCGCCAGATGGAGGGGGTGGGGGCGCTCATCAACGCCAACACCGGCACCGAACTCACTTGCTACCATTTCCTCGCGCCGGCCGAGGTCTTCGGCAACGTCCTGGCTGTGTACGCGGACGCCATCAACAACAGCCTCCTCGACCCGCAGGAGTGGGAGAAGGAGAGGCGGGTCATCCTCGAGGAGCTCAAGATGTACCAGGACATGCCCCGCGCCTGGGTCTGGGAGCTCCTCGAGACCACCATGTTCAACCTCCAGGTGGGCGGCCTCGGCCGCCGGGAAACCATCGAAGCCATCGCCACGGACCACATGCGGGAGCTGATCGCGCGGTGGTACACCCCCGCCCAGACGGTGATCTCGGCGGCGGGGCGCATCTCCCACGAGGAGGTGGTGGAGCGGAGCGAGGAGCATTTCGGGGCCCGCAGCTCGCCGGACGGCTCCCCCCCCGCTCCTCCCCTGCCGGCGGCGAGCCGCCAGCGCGTCGTGGGCCAGGTGCGGGAGACCGACCAGGTGAACCTCGCCATGGGCTTCCGCGCTCCCGGCCTCACCCACCCGGACGCGCCCGCCCTGCACGTGCTCTGCGACATCCTGGGGGGGAAGATGTCGAGCCGCCTCTTCAGTGAGGTGCGCGAGAAGCGGGGCCTCGCCTACAGCGTCTCGGCGAGCTCGACCCGCTTCACCGATGCGGGGCTCTGTGCCCTCAAGGCGGGGGTGGCTCTGGAGAAGGCCTCCGAGGCCGTCCGGGTGATCCTGG
>JBHIBR010000008.1:0-14515 GCA_046759145.1 Nitrospinota bacterium
GCTCCCCGATGGAGGCCCCGGCTCGGAGGAGCAAGTCGGTGACCCTCTGCTTCGCCCGCAAGGTGAGCCCGGGGGCGGGAGCCACCAGCAGGGAAGAGCCTCCCCCCGAGAGGAGGCAGAGGACCAGGTCCCGCGGGCCGGCCTCTCGCAAGAGGTTCAGCAGGGCCGCCGTTGCCTCAGCGCCCGCTCGGTCGGGGATGGGATGGCCTGCCTCTCGTATCTCCAACCGACGGCAAGGCAACCCGTGGCCATGCTTGGTGATGACGAGCCCGCCGGCCAGGCGGGGGCCGAGGACCTTCTCCACCTCGCGTGCCATGGCGGCCGAGGCCTTCCCCGCCCCCACCGCGAGCACCCGGTCTACCCCCTCGAGGGAGAGGAGGCCTCTGCCCACCCGGAGGAGCGCCCGGCCCCCTCTCCCCTCGAGGCGCAGGTGGCGGCGAATGGCCGTCTCGGGGGAAGCGCCCCTGAGCGCGGCGCGGAAGATGGCGAGGGCGTCCCGGCGGAGGCGGGACCGGGAGCGGGGGGCGCCGCCCCGGAGGGGGGCGTTCACTTCAAGAGGACTTGCGACCCCTGGCGGCCCGCGGCCCATCGCGGCGAGGGGCGGGCTCCTCGAGGGCGATGCGGAGCACCTCGTCCATCTGGCGGACGAAGTGGAAGGTCATCCCCTCGCGCATGTGGGGGGAGATCTCGACCAGATCCTTGCGGTTCTTCTCGGGGAGGATCACCTCCCGCACACCCGCCCGCCGCGCGGCGAGGACCTTCTCTTTGATGCCCCCCACCGGGAGGACGGAACCGCGGAGGGTAATCTCACCCGTCATAGCCACCTGGCCGCGGGCCTTCTGGTTCGTGATGAGAGAGGCCAGCGCGGTGAGCATGGTGGTGCCCGCCGAGGGGCCATCTTTGGGGATGGCACCGGCGGGGACGTGGACGTGGATTTCGTTCTTCTCAAAAAAATCGTCCGGGACGCCGAGCCCCCGGGCGTTCGAGCGCAGGTAGCTCAGAGCCGCCATCGCGGACTCCTTCATCACCTCGCCGAGCTGCCCCGTGAGGGTGAGGTTCTTGCTCCCCGGCATCCGGGTGGCTTCCACGAAGATGATCTCCCCTCCCGCCGCCGTCCAGGCGAGGCCGATGGCCACCCCCGGGCGCCCCAGGCGCTCGGCCGTCTCCGAGAAGAAGCGCACGGGCCCCAGGTACTTGCCCACATCTCCCTGGCCCACCACGATGGGCTTTCGCCTCCCCTCGGCGAAGCGCCGGGCGGCCGCCCGGCAGATGGCCGCCACCTCCCGCTCCAGGTTCCGGAGGCCGGCCTCCCGAGTATAGGAGCGGATGATGGTGCGGAGGGCGCCGTCGGTGATCCTCAGCTCCCTGGCCGCGAGGCCGTGCTTTTCGACCTCCCGGGGGAGGACGAAGCGCTTGGCGATGGCGAGCTTCTCCTCATCGGTGTAGCCGGGAAGCTCCAGCACCTCCATCCGGTCGCGCAGGGCGGGCGGGATGGGGTCGATGAGGTTGGCGGTGGTGATGAACATCACCGTGGAGAGGTCAAAGGGGACGTCCAGGTAGTGGTCCACGAAGGAGTGGTTCTGCTCCGGGTCCAGCACCTCGAGGAGAGCGGCCGAGGGGTCCCCCCGGAAATCCAGGCCGAGCTTGTCCACCTCGTCCAGCATGAAGACGGGGTTGCGGGAGCCCGCCTTCCGGATCCCCTGGATGATGCGGCCGGGCAGCGCCCCCACATAGGTCCTGCGGTGGCCCCGGACCTCGGCCTCATCCCGCACCCCTCCCAGGGAGATCCGGTGGAACTTGCGTCCCAGCGCCCGGGCGATGGAACGGCCCAGCGAGGTCTTGCCCACGCCCGGCGGCCCCACGAAGCACAGCATGGGCCCCCGCATGTCGCGCTTGAGCTTGCGCACCGAGAGGTACTCGAGGATGCGTTTCTTCACCTTCTCCAGGTCGTAGTGGTCCTCATCCAGGATGCGGCTCGCCTCCGGGATGTCCAGGGTGTCTTCGGTGGAGCGCTGCCAGGGGAGTTCGATGAGCCAGTCCAGGTAGGTGCGGCTCACGGTGTACTCCGCCGCCGCGGCCGACATCCGGGCCAGCCGGTCGAGCTCTCGTTCGGCCTCCTTCCTCACCTCCTCGGGCATGCCCGCCTGGGCGATCTTGCCCCGCAGCTCTTCCACCTCGGCCGCCCGCTCGTCCTTCTCCCCCAGCTCCTTCTGGATGGCCTTGAGCTGCTCGCGGAGGAAATAATCGCGCTGGGTCTTGTCCATCTCCTCCTTCATCTGGGACTGGATCCTCTGGCCGAGCTCGACCACCTGGAGCTCGGTGTTCAAGAGCTTCGCCACCTGCTCCAGGCGTTCCTGCACGTTGAGGGTCTCGAGGATCTGCTGCTTGTCCTCCACAGAGATGTTGAGGTAGCTGGCCACAAGGTCGGCCAGGGCGCCGGGGTCTTCCATGTTGAGGGCGAGAACCGCCAACTCCTGGGGCACGCTCGGGGAGAGCTCGGCCACCTTCTGGAAGAGCCCCTGGACGGTGGTGGTGAGCGCGCTCAGCTGGACGCCCGCCTGCTGCTGCTCGGCCAGGGGAGTCACGCGGGCCCGGAAGTAGGGATCCGACTGCGTGGGTTCGAGGAGGTGGAACCGGGAGTCCCCCTGGACGACGAGCCGCAGGGAGCCGTCGGGCATCTTGAACATCTTCAAGATGGTGGCGGCCGTCCCCACCCCGAAGAGGTCCTCCCAGGAAGGGTCCTCCTGCTCCGCTTGCCTCTGGGCGAGGAGGCCGATGACCTTAGAGCCCAGAACGGCCTCATTCACCAGGCGCACCGAGCGGGGCCGTGCCACCACGAGGGGCATTACAACCCGGGGGAAGAGGACGGTCCCCCGGAGGGGAAGGATGGGGAGCTCGGCCGGCAGAGATACTCCCTCCACCCCTTCCGGCATCCCGCCCTTTGCTTCCGGCGAAGGGACCTCCAGAACGGGGGAGGGGATGTCCTCCTCCTCGGAGGCATACCGCTGGCGAGGCTCGTTAGCTTCGGGAAGCTGCGCTCGACTCATTCGAGCCAAACCCCGACCGAGCGGGGCTCTACCTCCTTAGGGCTTGGTGATGAAGGGGGAGCCGTTTTCATGAACGGGCCACCGCGTGCGCCCTCCAATCCGAAAAACCGGGGGAGTAGGACTCACCTAACCCCCCATGGCAATTCTAGGAGAGGCCGCCAATGGGCGTCAACTGCGGCGATTGCTCCTCCTTCCCTCTCGCGGACATCGCGAACCTCCTTCGGTCAAACACATCTTTCGTCTCGTGCCGCTTGCGAGCGGTTCTCCAACCGGGGAGGGGAGCCAGCAGGCCGTGCCTCGCTCCGCGCAGCAGAGGGTTGGAGCCCCCTCGGGGGAGGATGCCTTGACAAGGCGAGGCAGCGGAAATATATTAACCCATGATAGTGCAATTCGTTAGGGGAACGCCTCCCCGGGAGGGTGGAGGGTGGGTGGTCGCTATTATCTTTTCACTTACGGCTGCCAGATGAATAAGCACGACTCGGAGGCCATCATGGGTCTCCTCGAGGGGGGGGACTACGAGCGCGCCGAGGACCCTGCCCAGGCTGACCTCATCCTCCTCAACACCTGCAGCATCCGGGAGAAGTGCGAGCAGAAGGTCTTCAGCCAGGTCGGCCGCCTGAAGGAGCTGAAGAAGAAAAACCCCTCCCTCCGGATAGGGGTGTGCGGGTGTCTCGCCCAGCGCGAAGGGGGAAACATCCTGCGGAAGACTCCCTCGGTAGATCTGGTCTTCGGGACGCAGAACATCGAGAAGCTCCCCCTCCTCCTCGACCGGATGGACGAGGAGGGCCGGGTGGCCGACACGGAGCCCATCCCGCCCAACTTTGACGACGTCCCCAGCGTGACCCGGCAGGACGGGCTCAAGGCCTGGGTGAGCATCGCCCGGGGCTGCGACCACTTCTGCACCTTCTGCGTCGTCCCCTACACCCGGGGGCCGGAGTGGAGCAAGCCGAGTGCTCTTATCCTTCGGGAGGTGCAGGAGCTCGCCGAGAAGGGATATAAGGAGGTGACCCTCCTGGGGCAGAATGTGAACTCTTATGGGAAGAAAACCCCCGGGGAGCTCTCCTTCGCCCGCCTCCTGGCGGCGGTGAACGGCGTGGAGGGGATCGAGCGGATCCGCTTCGTGACCTCCCACCCCATGGACCTGAACGAAGACCTGGTGGAGGCCATGGCCAGCCTCGACAAGGTGTGCGAACATCTCCACCTCCCGTTGCAGGCGGGCTCCGACGGGGTGCTCTGCCGGATGCAGCGCGGATACACGGCGGAGGAATACCTGCGAAAGGTGGAGAGGTTGCGGCGTGAGGTTCCGGGGGTGAGTTTGACGTCGGACATCATCGTGGGCTTCCCGGGAGAGAGCGACGCGGACTTCAGGCGCACGGTCGAGGTCCTGGACGAGGTCCAGTACGACAGCATCTTCCTGTTCAAATTCTCCCCCCGGCCGGGGACCCCCGCCGCCCACATGGGCGACCAGGTGCCCGAGGCCAAGAAAGACGAGCGGTTCCAGGAACTAAACGAGCGGCAGAAGGCGATCTCCCTGGCCAAGAATCAGACCCTGGAGGGCACACGGCAGGAGGTCCTGGTGGAAGGCCCGAGCAAGACCGACCCCCGCAGGCTCACCGGTCGGACCCGGACCAACAAGGTGGGCAACTTCATCGACGAGACGGGCTCCCGCGGGGTGGGGTCGCTCGTCTGGGTTGAAATTCTCCGAGGGGGCATATATTGTCTGGAGGGGGTAACCTCGGAGGTCACCGTTTAGGAGAGTGTGGGCCATGATTGAGATGAAGGTCAAAGGGTTGACGTTGGACCCCCTGACAAACATGCCCATCGTCATCCTGAAGGACCTGGAGGGGAAGCGGGCGCTCCCCATCTGGGTGGGGATCTTCGAGGCGAACGCCATCGCTCTGGAGATGGAGAACGTCAGCACCCCCCGTCCGATGACCCATGACCTGATCAAGAACATCATCGTGGGCATGGACGCGAAGGTGAGCCGCGTGGTGGTGAGCGACCTGCGGGACAACACCTTCTACGCTAACATCTACCTCACCTTCAACCGGACGGAGGTCGAGATCGACTCCCGGCCCTCGGACGCCATCGCCTTGGCCCTCCGGGTGGGAGCTCCCATCTTCGTGGCCGCCAAGGTCATCGAGGAGGCCAAGAGCATCGAAATCGCCGAGCAGGCCGAAAAAGCGGAGGGACAGACCCAGCCGGGGCCGGACGAGACCGAGGAGTGGAAGAAGTGGCTGGAGAACCTCAAGCCTGAGGACTTCGGCAAGCACGAGATGTAGCCTCCGCCCGCTTTCGCTCGGGGGCCCCGCCCCGACCTCCCGCGCCCGCTTGGCTTTCCCGCCACGCCAGTGAACCGGGGGAGGGACGACGCCCGGTCGGCCCCTGCCCGGGGGTGAACCTTGGCCTTCCGCCTCTACCTCCTCCGTCACGGCGAGACCGAGTGGAATGCCGAGGGGCGCATCCAGGGGGCGAGCGATATCCCACTCAACGCCCGGGGAAGAGCCCAGGGGGGCTCACTCGTGGGGGTCTGAGTTCTCCCCCTCGGAGACCTTGCGGTAGTAAGCGTGAAAATCTTCAATGAGGCGGTCGATCTCGTCCTTGGACTTCTGGAGCCGTCTCGTTCGCACGTGGTACACTGCGTAGAAACAGAGGAAGCCCAAGAGGAATCCCACTGCCAGTCCGTTGAAGAATATCTGGTAAGCGCCCATGGCATGCTGTCTCGGGTAGCTTCCGAGGCGGGGCCAGGCCCAATTTCAATTTAGTCCGGCCGCCTTCTTTTTGTCAACTCGGCTGGTCCCGGGGGGTTCCCCTTGAAGCGATACACCCTCAAGAGCCCGCGCCGGACTCCTTCCTACCGGGTGGACTATGACCGGGAGTTGAACGATCAGCAGCGCGCCGTGGTGATGGCGGGCGAGGGGCCCATCCTCGTCATCGCCGGCGCCGGCAGCGGCAAGACGCGCGCCCTGACCTACCGGGTGGGGCGTCTGATCGAGTCGGGGGAGCCTCCCGAAGGCATCCTCTTGCTCACTTTCACAAACAAGGCGGCCCGGGAGATGCTCCACCGGGTGGCGGCGCTTCTCCGGGGCGACGTCCGCCGCGTCTGGGGGGGGACTTTCCACCACACGGGAAACCTCATCCTCCGCCGCTTCGCCGCCCTGCTGGGCTTCCAGCCCACCTACACCATCCTCGACCGGGAGGACGCGGCCGAGCTCATCCAGAGCTGCGTGGCGGAATGCAGCCTGGGGGGAAGGGGGCGACGGTTCCCCCGGGGGACGGTGCTCCTCGAGCTCTTCAACTTCGCCTCGGACACGGAGACCACCCTGGAGGATGCCCTCCTCGCCCGCCAGCCCTACCACCTGGACCTCCTGGGCGAAATGGAGCGGGTTGCGGCCCGCTACCGGGAGCGGAAGCGGGCGCAGAACCTGATGGATTTCTCCGACCTCCTGAGCGGCTGGCGCACCTTGCTCCTCGAGCAACCCCCCGCCCGGCGGTGGCTCCAGGGGCGGTTCCGCCACATCCTGGTGGACGAGTACCAGGACACCAACCGCATCCAGGGCGAGGTGGTGGACCTCATGGCCGAGGCGCACCGCAACCTCACCGTGGTCGGCGACGATGCCCAGAGCATCTACTCCTTCCGGGGCGCCCATTTCGCCAACATCATCGAGTTCCCCCGCCGCTACCCCGACTCCTCGGTCTTCCGCCTTGAGGCCAACTACCGGAGCGTCCCGCCCATCCTCGAGCTCGCCAACGCCGCCATCGCCCCCAACCGTCGCCAGTTCCCCAAGCGGCTCGTCCCCATACGCCAGGGGGGGGTGCGGCCCGTCCTGGTGCCCACCCGCGACGTGCTCCAGCAGGCGGACTTCGTCGCCCAGCGCGTCCTCGAGCTCCAGGATGAAGGCATCCCGCTGGGCGAGATGGCCGTCCTCTACCGTGCCCACTACCATTCCATGGAGCTCCAGATGGAGCTCACCCGGAGGGGGATACCCTTCGAGGTGCGCTCGGGCCTTCGCTTTTTTGAGCAGCGCCACATCAAAGACGTTACCGCCTACCTCCGCATCGCCACCAACCCCCAGGACGAGCTCGCGTGGAAGCGCACCCTGAAACTCCAACCGGGCATCGGAAACGCAGCCGCCGAGAGGGTGTGGCGCTTCGTGGCGGCCTCGGGGGACCCCTGCGGGGCGATCCGGAGGGGCGAGGCAGACCGGCTCTTTGGCCGGTCCGGCCGCCCGGGCTGGGAAGCCCACAAGCGGCTCCTGCTGGAGCTATGCGAGGAGCCTCTGCGGGGGCAACCGGCGGCCATGATCGAGAGGGCTCTGGAGGGGGGATACGAGGAATACCTCCAGCGCAACTTCCCGGACGCCTTCCAGAGGGCGGAAGACGTCCGCCAGCTCGCCCGCTTCGCCCTCCAGTACAGCTCGGCGGAAGCCCTCCTGAGCGAGCTCGCCCTGCTCGGCTCGGTGGGCTCCGAAGTGTTCGTCCCCGGCGAGGAGGGTCCCCCGGAGCGACTCATCCTCTCCACGGTCCACCAGGCCAAGGGGCTGGAGTGGAAGGAGCTCTTCCTCATCTGGCTCACCGAGGGCCGTTTCCCCTCTCCCCGGGCGCTTCGCGACCCGGAGGGGGAGGAAGAGGAGCGCCGCCTCTTCTACGTCGCCATCACCCGGGCCAAGGACGAGCTCTTTCTTTGCTATCCGCTGCTGGAGGCGGACACCCACCGGTCGGGTACTCTGGCCAAGCCCTCGAGGTTCCTTCAGGATATCCCGCCGGAGTGCTACGAGGTGTGGCAGCTCGATGAGGGGACGGGAGACCCCGAGGGCACACCCCCTGGCGCGGAGGGAAACACCGGGGGAAGGCCGGGGGAGCGGACCTATGACCACACCTTCTTCGAGGATTGAAGGGCCCGCGTGGGGAGGGGAATGCCCTCCGTGGCCCCCCAAGGAGGGCATGACCCCCATCGAGCTCCGGGGCCAGGTCTTTTCGGGGAAAGGGGAGGGGGCCCGCTTCACCCAGTTGGATTGGTTCCAGGAATCGCTCGAGCGCCTGGTGGGTTTCCGCCCCTACCCCGGGACGCTGAACCTGCGCCTTCGGGACCGGGGGTCGATCGGCCGCCTCGCCATGCTGCGAGACGGCCGGGGCCTTTGCGTCCTTCCCCCCAGCCCGGCTTTCTGTAAGGCCCTCCTTTTTCCGGCCGAGCTCAAGGCGCGCGGCCGCGCGGCCCTCATCATCCCCCTCGTGCCGGGCTACCCGGGCGACGTGCTGGAGCTGGTGGCGGCCGTCCCCCTCAGGGAGTCCCTGGGCCTGGAAGATGGCGCCTGGTTGCGCATCCGGGCCTGGGCGAAGGGACCCCTCCCTCCCGCCGAGCCGGAGGTCGGCATTGCGCGGGAATCCCCGGCCGGAGGATAGCGGCCTCTACCGCCTGCTCATCGAGCTGCGCCGCGAACGGCGCCTGAGGGTGGGCGCCCTGGGGCGGGCGACTTTTCCCGCGGGCTACTACCTCTACGTGGGCCGCGCCATGGTCCGCCTCCAGGCGAGGCTTGCCCGCCATCTCCGGAGGCGAAAGCCCCTCCGCTGGCACGTAGACTACCTCCTCGCCCGTGGAAGGGCCGTCCGGGTAGAGGTGCGGCGGGGATCCCGCCCCGAGGAGGAGTGCAGGGAGGCCCGAAGATGGGCCCGGCTCTCGCGGGGCCGGATCCCTCTCCCTGGTTTTGGCTCCTCCGACTGCCATTGCCCCGCTCACCTCTTCTACCTGGGGCCCGGATGCCCTGCGAGCCTCGGCGGAAGGCGGTGGGAGGGAGTGGAGGGGAGAACCTTTCTCAGGCGGGCATGACCTTGGGGTGCTCGAGCATGCTCTTCAGGATCTGGAGGAACTCGGCCGCCGGGGCACCGTCGACCAGCCGGTGGTCGAAGTTGAGGCTCACATACATGGTGGTGCGAACGGCGAGCTGGCCCTCCACCACCGCGGGCCGGGGGGCGGCGCGCCCCACCGAGAGGATGGCGCTCTCGGGGGGGTTCACGATGGCGCTGAAGAAGTCGATGCCATAGGCCCCCCAGGTTGGTGAGGGTGAAGGTCCCCCCCTCGAGCGCGCTGAGGGGGAGCTTCCCCGTCCGGGCTTGCTCGGCCAGGGAGGCGCTCTCGCGGGCGATCTGGTCAATGCTCTTCTGGTCGGCACCGCGGATGACGGGCACCAAGAGTCCTCCCGGGACGGCCACGGCGATGCCCAGGTGGATGTCGCTCAGGATGTGGATCTCCTCGCCCACCAGGCGGGCGTTCACGTCCGGGTAACGCCGGATGGCGCGGGCGGTGTAGAAGGCGATGAGGTCGCTCACGGTCACGCGCACCCCCAGGTCCGTCTCCCAGGCCTGACGGCTTGCCTCCCGGACGGCCAGGAGGTTGGTGAGGTCCACCTCCACCGTCTCCGTCACCCGCGCCACCTGCGCCCAACTCTGGGCCATCCGCTGGAAGATCACCTTCCGCATGCCCGCCAGGGGCACCCGCTTCAATACCGCCCCCGGCGCGACGACTGGCGCGGCGGGAGGGGAGGGAGCGGGGGCGGGGGCGCGGGCGGCGGCCGCCCGGATGTCCGCCTCGACGATCCGTCCGCCGGGCCCCGTGCCCCGGATGTGCGTATAGCCCACGCCCAGCTCCCGGGCCACCCGGCGGGCTGCGGGCGAGATCTTGATGCGTTCATCCACCCTGCCGGGCGGGGGCCCAGGAGGCCTCTCGGGCGGGGCAGGGGCGGCCACCTCGGCCTTCTCAGCCGCCGGGGGAGGAGCGCCGCCGTCTGTGGGCTCGAATTGGGCGAATTCGATCTCCTCTGCGGGCTCGCCGATGACGCCCATGGCCCCGCCGCAAGGGACGGCCTGGCCCTCGCTCGCCCACGCCTTGCGGATCACACCCGAGGCGGGCGCCTCCAGGTCGTATTCCACCTTGTCGGTCTGGATCTGGAGGAGGACCTCCCCCTTCCGGACGGGCTCCCCCTCCTTCTTGAGCCACTTGAGGACGGTCCCCTCCTCCATGGTGAGGCCCAGCTTCGGCATGAGGATGGGAGTGGCCATGGGGGGCTCGACCTCTAAGGTTCAGGCGCTGACCAGCACGCCCCGCACCGCTTCAACGATGCTCTTCTCGTTGGGGATGACGAAGCTCTCCAGTTTGGGGGCAAAGGGAACGGGCGTCTCCTGGGCCGCCACCCGCCCGATGGGGGCGTCCAGGTAGTCGAAGGCCTCCTCGGCCACCATGGCCGCCACCTCCGCCCCCCAGCCGCAGCGCTTCACCGCCTCGTGGGCCACCACCAGGTGGCCGGTCTTCTTCACCGAGTTCAAGATCAGGTCCTTGTCCAGGGGGTAGAGGGTGCGGGGGTCAACCACCTCGCAGCTCACGCCTTCTTTCTCCAGCTCCTCGGCCGCCCGCAGGGCCTTGAGGACCATGCTGGAGGTGGCGACGATGGTGACGTCCGTCCCCTCCCGCTTCACCTCGCCCACCCCCAGGGGGACGAGATACTCCTCCTCGGGAACCGGCCCCTTGGTCAGGTAGAGCATCTTGTGCTCGATGAACATGACCGGATCCTCATCCCGGATGGCGCTCTTGAGGAGGCCCTTCGCGTCGTAGGGCGTGGAGGGCATCGCCACCTTGAGACCCGGCACGTGGACGAACCACGCCTCCAGGCTCTGGGCGTGCTGGGCGGCGGAGCTCCGCCCCGCTCCCCCCTGGGTGCGGATGACCAGCGCCGTCTTGGCCTTGCCCCCGAACATGTAGCGCACCTTGGCCACCTGGTTCACGATCTGGTCCATGGCGATGCCCGAGAAATCCACATACATGAGCTCGGCCACGGGCCTCAGACCGATGAGGGCCGCCCCCAGAGTGCAGCCCACGATGGCCTGTTCCGAGATGGGGGTGTTGCGGACCCGCTCGCGTCCGAACTCCTGCAAGAGACCGAGGGTCACCTTGTAGGAGCCCCCGAAGTCGGCGATGTCTTCCCCCAAGAGGAAAACGCTCTCATCCCGGCGCATCTCCTCCGCCAGCGCCTCCCGTAGGGCATCGCGGTAGAGGAGCTCACGCATAGAAGGGCTCCTTCTCAATGAGGGGGCTCCCGCTACTCCTTTGCGTACACGTCGCTAAGGGCGTCCTCGATCGCGGGCTCAGGGCTCTCCCGGCCGAACTGGACACCGTCCTCCAGGTCAGCCCCTATCTTGCGGCAGAGCTCCTCGTTGCCGGCATCCGAGAGCCACTTCCTCCGCCTGAGCAATTTCAGCATCCGGGGGACGGGGTCGCGCTTCTTCCAGGCTCCCACCACCTTGTCGTGGCCGTAGAGGTTGCCGGGGTCGCCCACGTAGTGGCCATAGAAACGCATGCTCTTCGCCTCGATCAGGGTGGGCCCGCCCCCGCGGCGGGCGCGGCCCACCGCCTCCAGCGCCACTTCGTAGACCTTCACGGGGTCCATCCCATCCACGACTGCGCCGGGAATGTCGTAGGCCCTGGCCCGGTCGGCGATGTCGCGGATCTTCTGGTGCTGGGCCTGGGGGGTGCTCTCGCCGAAGTGGTTGTTCTCGCAAACGTACACCACCGGGAGCCCCCACGTGGAGGCGAGGTTCAACCCCTCATGGAAAGCCCCCTGGTTCGAGGCCCCATCCCCGAAGAAGCTCACCACCACCTGGTTGGTCTTCTTCATTTTGAAGGCGAGGGCCGCTCCGGCGGCGATGGGAACCCCGGCGCCCACGATCCCGTTGGCCCCGAGCATGCCGATGTCGAGGTCGGCGATGTGCATGGAGCCCCCCTTGCCCTTACAGTAGCCCGTTCGCTTGGCGTAGAGCTCCGCGAACATCTGCCGGTAGTTCCCCCCTTTGGCGATCACGTGGCCGTGGCCCCGGTGGGTGCTGATGATGTGGTCTTCGGGCTTGAGCGCCGCGCACACCCCGGCCGCGATCCCTTCCTCACCCACGTAGGCGTGGAGGAAGCCCGGCAACTCCCCGGCCTGGAAGAGCTCGATGGCCTTTTCCTCGAACATCCGGATCCGGAGCATGGTCTCGTAGATCCAGAGCGCCGTCGCCTTCGTCAGGGCCATGGCGTCCTCCCTCGGTCAAGCCCGGGACAGGAGCCGCAGCCGCCCCCTCCCCTCCGGAGAGCAGAGCCGCTCCCTTCGCGCTTCGCAGCATTATAGCAACTGCCCGCTGCCCGCCAAAGTGCTCGGGCGGCCTGCTTGACCGGGTGGTGAGGGGAGCGTAGTATATTGACGCATGGGGGTCGGTTCATAGACCGGGGGGAGGGGCGGCTGTTTGCGTCGGGAAATCGAGATCCTGTGCCTTCTCTTCGGGGGTTATGTGTGTCTCATGGCAGGCTTCCGGGTGAGCGACTTCGGCTTGCAGATCTTCCTCTACCTGATGGCGGCGATGTTCTTTCTCGCCATATTCCGTCCCAAGCAGGCCCCTTAGGAGAGGGCGAGAGGCTGGCGGTGTAGCTCAGCGGTCAGAGCATGCGGCTCATATCCGCAGTGTCGGGGGTTCGAATCCCTCCACCGCCACCATGGGATCTGACTTGATGTCGGCCCTCCCTCCGGGAGCGGCGGGAGGGCCCGTCGCTTCCCCGCTCCTGTGAGAACCACCGTGTGGACCCCTCGCCAGCGGGCCTTCCTGCGGGACGTTCGCGGAACCATCGAGCGTCACCGGATGCTAGAGCCCGGGATGGGGGTGCTGGTAGGCGTCTCGGGCGGCGCCGATTCGGTGGCGCTCCTGCGGGCGCTCGCGGCCCTCCGGGAGGAGTGCCGGCTGCGCCTCTCTGCCCTCCACGTGGACCACGGCCTTCGGGCCGGAGGAAGGGAAGAGGCCCGGTTTGTCCGTCGCCTCTCTGCGGAGCTGGGGGTGGAGTTTGCTGCCGCGAAGGCCGCCGTGCGCTCCCGGTGGCGCCGGAGTGAGGAGAGCCTCGAGGAGGCGGCCAGGCGAGCGCGCTATGCGTGCTTCCGGGAGGCCCTGGCCCGGACGGGGGCCCAACGCCTCGCCCTCGGCCACCAGGCCGACGACCAGACGGAGACCGTCCTCATGCGCTTGCTGGACGGGACGGGCCTTGCGGGCCTTGGCGGCATCCCCCCGGTCCGGGAGGGTTGGCTCATCCGCCCTCTCCTCGAGCGCTCGCGGGCGGAGGTGGAGCTTTTCCTCCGGGAGGGCGGATGGGATTGGCTGGAAGACCCTTCCAACCGCGACCTCCGCTTCCGCCGGAACCGGGTCCGCCACCTGGTGCTTCCCTGGCTGGGGGAGAATTACAACCCACGGGTCGGGCAGGCCCTCGTGCGTCTCGCCCGCCAGGCGAGGGAAACGGAGGAGAGCCTGGAGGAGGGCGTCCGGGCGCTCGAGAGGCTCCACACCGAGCGGCAAGGGGAAGGGCTCCTGGTGCGGGACCTTGCGGCGCTTTCGAAGGCCCCCGCCGCGCTCCGCTTCCGGCTCTGGCGACGGGCGCTGGCGGTGGCCCGCGGGGGGCTACGTGGGGTGACGGAGAGGCACCTGCGGGCACTCGATGGCCTCGCCCTCGGGGGGGCTCCTGCGGGCATCCTCCCCCTCCCGGAGGGAATGCAAGCGCGGCGCAGCTACGGGCGTCTTATCCTGGAGGCCAAGGAGACGGGCGCCCGAGGGCCACAAGCGCCCGGCCCGCTGCCGTTGCCGGAGGAGGGGGAGGTGCACTGGCCGGAGCTCGGTTGGAGCTTCCGGGTCCGAAAGGGAAGGGGACCCGGGACCCGGGGGGAGGCGGGGGACCCTTCGCGGGCGCACCTCGATGCGGACCTCCTGGGGGCCCCCTTGATGCTACGCACCAGGCGGCCGGGCGACCGTTTCCACCCCCTGGGAGCGCCGGGTCCAAAGAAACTGAAGGACTTTTTTATTGACCGCAAGGTGCCCCGTCCCGAGCGGGACCGAACCCCCCTCCTGGCGGCGGGGGAGGAGGTGGCCTGGGTGGTGGGCCACCGCATCTCCGAGCGCTTCAAGTTGAGGCCCAGCACACGGAAGGTGTTGATCTTGGAGGCACATCGGCTGGAGATGCGAGATGCCTAGAGAACGAGATGGCAAATAGGATTGATGGGGAGGGGGCCGGCGTGCTATTGTAGTGCTAGGGATTTCTTGGGCTCCCCCCATGAAAGGGAGCGGAGAGGGCTGCCTTGAACCAATTCTCCAAAAACCTCGCCCTGTGGCTCGTCATCGGCCTCATCATGGTGGCCCTCTTTCAGCTCTTCAGCGGGGCCCGGTCGGGCGAGACCGACATCATCTTCAGCCAGTTCGTTCGCGATGTGGAGGATGGCCGCGTCAGCGAGGTGGTGATTCGGGGCGACCGCATTCGGGGGCGCTACAACAGCGGCCGGGTCTTCCACACATACGCCCTGAAGGACCCCGACCTCATCAAGCTCCTCCGCAGCCGGGGCGTGAGCATGCGGGTGGAGCCCCAGGAGCCTAACTCCTGGTATGTGAACCTTTTGATGTCCTCCTTCCCGATG
>JBHIBR010000009.1:0-14188 GCA_046759145.1 Nitrospinota bacterium
ACGCCGTGGAGTACTTCGTCAGCTACTACGACTACTACCAGCCCGAGGCCTACGTCCCCTCCACCGACACCTACATCGCCAAGGACGCCTCCATCAACGAGCAGCTGGACAAGCTCCGCCACGCCACCACCCGCTCCGTCCTCACCCGCCGGGACGTCATCGTGGTAGCGAGCGTCTCGGCCATCTACGGGCTGGGCTCCCCCGCCGACTACCACGGCATGCACATCCACCTCCGGCGGGGCCAGCGGATGGACCGCGACGAGTTCCTCACACAGCTCGTCCAGATCCAGTACCGCCGCAATGATGAGGACTTCCGCCGGTCCACCTTCCGGGTCCGCGGAGATGTGGTCGAGGTCATCCCGGTCCACGAGGAGGAGGAGGCCATCCGCGTGGAGTTCTTCGGGGATGAGGTGGACGCGCTGCGCGAGGTGGACCCGCTCCGGGGATGGGTCACCCGGGAGCTGGAGGAGGTGGACATCTACCCCAGCAGCCACTACATCGCCCCCGAGGAGCGCTTCCGGGCCGCGCTCGTGGCCATCGAGGAAGAGCTGGGCGAGCGGGCGGCCGAGCTGGAGGGCCAGGGGAAGCCCCTCGAGGCCCAGCGCCTCAAGCAGCGCACCCTCTACGACCTGGAGATGCTCCGCGAGGTGGGCTTCTGCCCGGGCATCGAGAACTACTCGCGCCACCTGGACGGCCGCGTCGAGGGAGAGCCGCCGGCCACCCTCATGCAGTACTTTCCGCGCGACCACCTGGTCATCGTGGACGAGGGCCACGTCACCATCCCCCAGCTGCGCGGGATGTACAACGGCGACCGCTCCCGCAAGCTCACCCTCGTGGAGCACGGCTTCCGCCTGCCCTCCGCCCTCGACAACCGGCCCCTTGCCTTCGAGGAGTTCGAGGGCTGCGTGCGGCGGGCCATCTACGTCTCGGCGACCCCCGGCCCCTACGAGCTGGAGCGCAGCGGCGGGGTGGTGGTGGAGCAGCTGGTGAGGCCCACGGGCCTCACCGACCCGCCCGTCGAGGTCCGCCCGGTGCGCGGGCAGGTGGATGACCTCCTCCAGGAGGTCCACGAGCGGGCCCGCGGGGGCGAGAGGGTGCTCGTGACCACGCTCACCAAGCGCTTCGCCGAGGATCTGACCGAGCACTACCAGGACCTAGGGGTGCGGGTGCGCTACATGCACTCGGACATCGAGACCCTGGAGCGGGTGAAGATCATCCGGGAGCTCCGCCTGGGCGAGTTCGACGTGCTCATCGGCATCAACCTCCTGCGCGAGGGGCTGGACCTGCCCGAGGTCTCCCTGGTCGCCATCCTGGACGCCGACAAGGAGGGCTACCTCCGCAGCGGGACCGCCCTCATCCAGACAGCGGGCCGGGCCGCCCGGAACGTGAACGGGACGGTCATCATGTATGGCGACCAGCTCACCCGCTCCATGGAGAACGCCATCCGCGAGACCGAGCGCCGCCGGAACCGGCAGGTGGCCTACAACCGAGAGCACGGGATCACACCCCGCTCCATCCAGAAGAACATCACCGACCTGCTGGAGACGGTGTGGGAGCGGGACTACTTGGAGGTGAGCGAGGTGGCGGAGGAGCCCGCCGTTTATGGGAAGGATGTGGAGGAGCTGCGGGCCGAGATGCGGGGGGCGGCCGAGAGGCTGGAGTTCGAGCGGGCGGCGGAGCTTCGGGACCGGATCCGGGAGCTGGAGTGCCGCGGCCTGGGGGTGAAGGCATGAGCGCAGAGGAGCCCCGGCACCTGCCCTCCGGAGCGGGGGATGGGGGCGCCTCTGCCGTCGAGGCCCCCGGCCGGGTGAGCGCCGAGTTCCTCCGCTCCCTCCCCGACGCGCCCGGGATCTACCTCTTCCGGGACAGCGCGGGGGCGGCCCTCTACGTGGGCAAGGCCAAGAACCTCCGAAACCGGGTCCGGGGCTACTTCGCCCGCTCCCACGGCCGGGGCCCCTGGATCTCACGGATGGTGGAGCAGGTGGCTTCGGTGGACTACGTCGTGACCGACCGGGAGGTGGAAGCCCTCATCCTCGAGAGCAACTACATCAAGCGCCACAAGCCCAAGTACAACGTCGTCCTCAAGGACGACAAGCAGTTCCCCTACCTCAAGTTCAGCACCCAGGAGCAGGCTCCTCGCCTCTCCATCGTGCGCCGTGTCGGCCAAGAGGGCGCCACCTATCTCGGCCCCTACCCCTCGGCGGCCAGCGTGCGCCAGACCATCCGCTTCATCCAGCGCACCTTCCACATCCGCGCCTGCACGGGGGGGATCGAGGACAAGACCTCGGCCCGCTGCCTCTACTTCCAGATGGGGCAGTGCCAGGGTCCCTGCGACGGGCACCAGAGCCCGGAGGACTACGGGCGCGCGGTGGGCGATGCGCTGGATTTCCTCCGGGGGCGGGACCGGGAGCTCTCCGCCCGGCTCAAGGCCCAGATGGCCGAGGCGTCCGACGCACTGGCCTTCGAGCGCGCGGCGAAGCTGCGCGACCAGATCCGGGCCATCGAGCGGGTGACCGAGCGGCAGGAGATGGTCTCCCTCGGCGGGGAGGACCAGGACGTAGTCGGCCTCTCCCGCGTGGGCCACGTGGCCTTCGCGCGGGTGTTCTTCGTGCGGGGGGGGAAGCTCCTCGGGGACAAGGGCTTTCGGCTCAACTACCGGGCGGAGGAGCCCTCGGCGGAGCTGCTGGGCGCCTTCGTCAAGCAGTTCTATGCCGCGCACGATTACGTGCCTCCCGAGGTGCTCCTCCCCGGGCCCATCCCCGACCGGGAGGTGGTGGAGGCCTGGCTGGGGGAGCGGAGGGGAAAGCGCGTGCGCCTCCTCGTGCCGGAGCGGGGCCACCGGCGGCGGCTGGTCGGGATGGCGAACCAGAATGCGGGCCTCGCCCTCCAGCGCAGGGAGGAGCAGCTCCGGGCGGAGGACGCCACCCTGGCCGACCTCCAGCGGTGGCTCGAGCTGGAGGTTCCCCCGGAGCGGGTCGAGGCTTTCGACATATCTTGCCTCATGGGGACCCAGGCGGTCGGGGCCTCGGTCCTCTTCGTGGGGGGCCGGCCGGCCAAGGAGGGCTACCGGCGCTACAAGGTGCGCGGGCCCGCGGGGCCCGACGACTGCGCCATGCTGGCCGAGGTCCTCTCGCGGCGATACACGCGCCTCATCAACGAGGGGGGGGAGCTCCCCGACCTCATCCTCATCGACGGGGGCAAGGGGCAGCTGAGCGCCGCCCTGGCCGTCCTGGAGGAGCTGGGCGTGGGGGACATCGCCTGCGCCGCCCTGGCCAAGGGCCGCAGCGCCGAGAACCCCGAGGATCAGGACGTGGTCTTCCTCCCCGGGCGGAGCGAGCCCGTGCGCTTGCCCGAGGGCCCGGCCAAACACCTCCTCCAACGGGTGCGCGACGAGGTCCACCGCTTCGCCCTCACCTTCCATCGCAGCTTCCGCTCCCGGACCGCCCTGCGCTCCCGCCTGGAGGAGGTGCCGGGGCTTGGCCCCCGCCGCAGGCGGGCGCTGCTGCGCCACTTCGGAAGCCTCCGGCGCGTTGTCGAGGCTCCCCTGGAGCAGCTCCTGGAGGTCCAGGGGATGACGGAGAGGGTGGCCCGAGCCCTCAAGGAACACTTCTCCCGTTAGGGAGGTCGCCCCCGCGGGGAGAAGCGCGTGCGAGTTCAGGATTTCGCCTCTGCGGCCGTCACGGGGGGGCTCCTGGCGCTCACCTTCCCGCGCTTCGACCTGGAGCCCCTGGCGTGGGTGGCGCTGGTCCCCCTCCTGCTCGCCCTGGACGGGAAGGCGCCCGCCCAGTCCTTCCTGCTGGGCCTGGTCGCCGGGATCGTCCACTACGGGGTGACCCTCTCCTGGGTGGTGAACACCCTGGTGAGCTACGGCCGCCTGCCCCCCCTCACGGCCTGGGCCGTCCTGTTCCTCCTGGTGACCTACATGGCCGCCTACCTCGGCCTCTTCGGCTGGGGCCTGGCGCTCATCGCCCGGGCGAGCCCGCAGCGGCGCTGGCTCCTGGCCCCGCCCCTTTGGGTGGCCCTCGAGCTCCTCCGGGCCCACGCCCTGACGGGTTTTCCCTGGGCCTCGCTGGGTTACAGCCAGGCCCTGAGCTTGCCCGCCATCCAGGTGGCCGAGATTACCGGCGTGTACGGGGTGAGCTTCGCCCTCGTGGCCCTCAACGCGAGCCTCTGGCACCTCATCCGCTACCCTGGCTATCGCCAGTGGCGCGTGCTGGCGGTCGGGGTGGCGGTGGTGGGGCTCACCGTGGGCTACGGCTTCGCCCGGCTCTGGGATCTCCAGCGGCAGAGGGCGCGGCCCTGGCTCCCCGTCGCCCTCACCCAGGGGAACATCGACCAGAGCCGCAAGTGGGATGAGGCCTACCGGCAGGAGACGCTCCGCATCTACCGGGAGCTGAGCCTGCGGGCCGCCCGGGAGGCCTCCGAAGGGGGCGCGCCCGTCCCCCCCTTGGTGGTCTGGCCGGAGTCGGCCGCCCCCTTCCTCTTCGAGCGGGAGCCCGCGCTCGCGGAGCAGATGGCCCGGATCGCCCGGGAGAGCGGCGCCTACCTCCTCTTCGGGGCGCCCGCGGTGGGGAGGCGAAATGGGCAGCGCCGCCTGCTCAACAGCGCCTACCTCCTCTCCCCCACCGGCGAGAGGCTCGGTCGCTACGACAAGCTCCACCTCGTCCCCTTCGGGGAGTACGTTCCCCTGGGCAGGTTTCTGCCCTTCGTGCGGAAGCTGGTGGTGGGGGTGGCGGACTTCGCCGAGGGGACCGACTACACCCTCTTCCGGGCCCCCGGGGGGAGGTTCGGGGTCCTCATCTGCTTCGAGGTCATCTTCCCCCAGATCGCCCGCCGCTTCGCCCAGGGGGGGGCGGAGTTTTTGGTGAACATCACCAACGATGCCTGGTTCGGCCGCAGCGCCGCCTCCTACCAGCACATCGCCATGGTGGCCTTCCGGGCGGTGGAGAACCGCCTCCCCGTTGTGCGGGCGGCCAACACTGGCATCACGGCCTTCATCGACCCCACGGGCCGCATCCGGGGGGCCACCGAGCTCTTCCGCCGCACCCACGTGGTGGGGCGCATCCGCCCCCGCCGGAGCCCGCCCACTTTCTACGGCCGCTACGGCGACCTCTTCGCCTACGCCTGTGTCCTGTTGGTGGTGGTCGCCTTGGTGGGAGGCTTCCGGCGGGGCCGGCCCCGGGTGTGGTATTATTGAGGGGGCCTGGGGCGCGGTCGCCTGCGAGGGCGGCCTTTGTGCTCTGAGGCAGCGACCGCGCGCCCCCGGAAGGAGGTCTGCGCCATGCTCGACGCGCTTTCCAAGCGGGCTCAGGAGCTGGGAGGACGTCTTCTTGAACTGCGAGGTCGTCTTTGACCTCGACGGGCTCGAGCGCGAGCGCGAGCGCCTGGACCGGGAGGCGGTCGCCCCCGACTTCTGGGCCGAGCCCGAGCGGGCGCAGGAGCTCCTGCGGCAGCGGGCGAAGCTCTCGGAGCCCCTCGACCGCTGGTCCTCCCTCCACCAGAGGCTCGTGAGTCAGCGGGAGATGCTGGATCTGCTGCGGGAGGAGGAGGAACCTCAGCTGCTGGCCGAGGTGGAGCGGGAGCTGGACGCCCTTGAGGGGGAGCTGGAGCGGCTGGAGTTCCAGCTCATCATGAGCGACGAGGCCGACCCCCAGAACGCCATCGTGTCCATCAACGCCGGGGCGGGAGGGATCGAGGGCCAGGACTGGGCGGAGATGCTCCTTCGGATGTACCTCCGCTGGGCGGAGACGCGGGCGTTCCGCCCGCGCATCCTGGACCGGCAGGGGGGCGAGGAGGCGGGCATCAAGAGCGCCACCTTCGTGGTGGAGGGGGAGTACGCCTACGGCTACCTCCGCTCGGAGTCCGGCGTCCACCGCCTGGTGCGCATCTCCCCCTTCGACGCCAGCGCCCGGCGGCACACCTCCTTCGCCTCGGTCTTCGTCTTCCCCGAGGTGGAGGACGAGATCGAGGTGGAGATCCCGGATGCCGACCTGCGGGTGGACACCTTCCGCGCCTCGGGCCACGGCGGCCAGCACGTGAACGTCACCGACTCCGCCGTGCGCCTCACCCACCTGCCCTCGGGGACCGTGGTGGTGTGCCAGAACGAACGCTCCCAGCACAAGAACAAAGCCCAGGCGCTCAAGGTGCTACGCTCGCGCCTGTATGAGCTCGAGCGGCGGAAGCGCGAGGAGAAGATGGAGGAGATCCACAGCGCCAAGAAGCAGATCGCCTTCGGAAACCAGATCCGCTCCTACGTCCTGCAGCCCTACCGCCTGGTGAAGGACCACCGGACCGAGGTGGAGACCTCCAACGTGGAAGCGGTGCTGGATGGCGACCTGGACGCCTTCATCCGCGCCTATCTCCTCTCCCAGATCCACGCAGGCTGAGAGCCCGGGGCGGGGGATGCCTGTGGAAGAGCGGCCGCCCGGCACGAGGAGAGAGTCCGCCGAGGCGCCGGCCTCCCCGGGAGGCGCCGGCGGCGAGGAGGCGCTCCGCGCCCAGCGCCGGAAGAAGCTGGAGGAGCTGCGGGCGGCGGGCCTGAACCCCTACCCCAACCGCTTCCCGGTCACCCACCGCATCGGGGAGCTGGCGGAGGCTTACGGGGGGCGGACGGCGGCCGAGTTCCCGGAAGGTGGGGAGGGCGATTTCGCCGTCGCGGGCCGCCTCAGGGGCAGGCGCCTCCAGGGGAAGCTCCTCTTCGCCGACCTGCGGGATGGGACGGGGAAGATTCAGCTCTTCGTCCGCCAGGGTGAGGCGGAGCCGGAGGCCGTCGAGCTGCTGCGCAAACACCTCGACCTGGGCGACATCGTGGGGGCGGAAGGGAGTGTGTTCCGCACGCGGGCCGGGGAGCTCTCCTTGCGGGTGCGGCGGCTGCGGCTGCTGGCGAAATCCCTCCGGGCCCTTCCCGAGAAGTGGCACGGCCTCAAGGAGGTCGAGAGCCGCTACCGACGGCGCTACCTGGACCTCCTGGCCAACCCCCCGGTGCGGGAGCTCTTCCTCCTCCGCAGCCGCTTGGTGCAGGCCTGCCGCGACTTCCTCAACGCGCGCGGCTTCCTGGAGGTGGAGACCCCCATGATGCAACCCATCCCGGGGGGAGCGGCCGCCCGCCCCTTCGTCACCCACCACAACGCGCTGGGCTTGGAGCTCTACCTCCGGGTGGCCCCTGAGCTCTACTTGAAGCGCCTCCTCGTGGGCGGGTTCGACCGGGTGTACGAGATCAGCCGCAACTTCCGCAACGAGGGCCTCTCCAACCAGCACAACCCCGAGTTCACCATGCTGGAGTTCTACATGGCCTACGCCGATTACCGCGACCTCATGGCCCTCACCGAGGAGCTCGTGGCGGAGCTCGCGGGCCGGGTCCTCGGCCGCCAGGAGCTCACCTGGGACGGGGAGCGGATCTCCCTCTCCCCTACCTGGCGGCGGGTGCCCTGGCGGGAGGCCTTGGTGGAGGTGGGAGGGGTCCCCCGCGGGGCGCTGGACTTGCGGGAGGAGGCCGAGGCCTTCGCCCAGCAGGTGGCAGCCCGGACGGGCTACCCCCTGGGGAGGGGCTGGAGCTTGGCCCGGTTGCTCGACTACCTCTTCGAGGAGCTGGTGGGGCCACATCTGCGCGAGCCCACCTTCGTCTACGACTACCCCCGCGAGCTCAGCCCCCTGGCCAAGAGCCGGGAGGACGACCCCGAGACCGTCGAGCGCTTCGAGCTCTTCATCGGGGGCCGCGAGCTGGCCAACGCCTACACCGAGCTCAACGACCCCGACGAACAGCGGGCACGCTTCCTCGAGCAGGCGGCCCTCTCCGCGCCCGAGGATGAGGCGGGCCGGCGGGTGGACTGGGACTACCTCCGGGCCCTCGAGCACGCCCTCCCCCCGGCGGCGGGGGAGGGCATCGGGGTGGACCGCCTGGTGATGCTCTTCGCGGATGTGCCCAACATCCGGGAGGTCATCCTCTTCCCCCTGCTCCGTCCCGAGGGGGATTGAGAGATGGCTTACGAGTGGCGGATCGGGCTGCGCTACCTGCGGGCGGGGCGCCAGAGTCGTTTCGTGTCCCTGGTCACCTGGATCTCGGTCGGGGGCGTGGCGGTAGGCGTGATGGCCCTCATCGTGGTGATCGGGGTGATGAGCGGTTTCGAGCGCGAGCTCCGCAACAAGATCCTGGGCGCGCAGAGCCACGTCATCGTCCTCCAGTACGGCGGCCGGGGTATGGCGGACCACCGCCAGGTGATCGGCCGCGTGGAGCGGGTGAAAGGCGTGGTGAGCGCCTCCCCCTTCATCTACAACCAGGTGATGCTCACCAGTCGGGATGGGGTGTCGGGGACGGTGGTGCGGGGCGTGGACCCGGCCCTGGAAGGGCGGGTCACCGAGATCGAGAAGAACATGCGGGCGGGCTCCCTCCGGGCCCTGGCGGATTATCGTCCCCCGCCCCGGAGCGGGGGAGATGCGGAGGGGGCCCCTCCCCGGGCGGCCATCATCCTGGGCAAGGAGCTGGCCCGCAGCCTGGGCGTGGGGGAGGGTGACGATGTCACCATGGTCTCCCCCCTGGGGACGATGACCCCTGCGGGCCTCATCCCCCGCGCGCGGCGCTTCCGCGTGGTGGGGGTCTTCGAGAGCGGCTTCTACCAGTATGATTCGGGCCTCTCCCTCATCACCCTGGCCGAGGCGCAACGCTTCTTCGATCTGCCGGGCCGGGTGACGGGGGTGGAGGTGAGGGTGCGGGACATCTTCCGAGCCGACCGGGTGGCGGAGGCCATCCGGGGGGAGCTGGGCTTCCCCTACTTCACGCGCTCGTGGAAGGAGATGAACCGCAACCTCTTCAGCGCGCTCCGGCTGGAGAAGGTCACCATGTTCGTCATCCTGGTGCTCATCATCCTGGTGGCCGCCTTCAACATCGTGGGCTCGCTGGTCATGGTGGTGATGGAGAAGGCCAAGGACATCGCCATCTTGAAGTCCATGGGGGCCACCAACGGGGGCATCATGAAGGTGTTCATGGTGGAGGGGGTGATGGTCGGGCTGGTGGGGACCGCCCTGGGCACCCTGGGGGGTCTGGGGGTGGCCTGGCGCCTGGATGCCATCGAGGGCTTTGTGGAGCGGAATTTTGGCCTTGATATTCTCCCCCCCAGCGTCTATTATATAGACAGGTTGCCCGTGCAGATTAACGCGCTGGATGTGACCTGGATCATTCTCGTGGCCTTTTTCCTCTGCACGGTGGCAACCACCTACCCGGCCTGGCGCGCCTCCCGGGTGGACCCGGTGGAGGTTTTGCGCCATGGATGAGGGAGGCGTTGCGCACGGCATCGTGGCCGGGGAGGAGGGGCGGGCCGCGCGGAAGGAGGTCATCCTCCGCACGGCAGGGCTGACGAAGTCCTACTATCCCCTGGGGGGCGAGGTGAGAGTCCTCCGGGGCGTGGACTTGGAGGTGGCCCCGGGCGAGTCCGTGGGCGTGGCGGGCGCTTCGGGGGTGGGCAAGAGCACCCTCCTCCACCTCCTGGGGGCGCTGGATCGGCCCACGGGGGGTGAGGTTTGGGTGGAGGGCCGGGAGATATTCCGGCTCTCCGACGGGGAGCTGGCTCGGTATCGGAACGGGCGGGTGGGGTTTGTGTTCCAGTTCCACCACCTGCTGCCCGAGTTCAGCGCCCTTGAGAACGTGATGATGCCCGCCCTCCTGGCGGGAGGCTCCAAGAGGGAGGCGAGGAAGAAGGCGGAGGCCTTGCTCGAGGAGGTGGGCCTGGCACAGAGGTTGGCCCATCGTCCCGGCGAACTCTCGGGCGGGGAGCAGCAACGGGTGGCGCTGGCCCGTGCGCTCACCAACGACCCCGCCATCGTCCTGGCGGATGAGCCCACGGGGAATCTGGACCGGGAGAACAGCGAGGTCGTCCGGGCTCTCCTGGTGAGGCTGAATCGGAGCCGGGGGTTGACCTTGATCGTGATGACGCACAACATGGAGCTGGTCGACCGGATGGACCGCGCATATCGCCTCGTGGACGGGCGGCTGGTCGCGATCCGCTGAGGAGGTCTGGATGTTCAAACGCTTCACCGAAAGAGCCCGGAAGGTGATCATCCTCGCGCGGGAGGAGGCTGAGCACTACCGCCACGAGTACCTGGGGACCGAGCACATCCTCCTGGGCATACTGAAGGACGGCGGCGGGATCGCCGTCGCGGTCCTCCAGAAGGTCGGTGTGGACCCCAAGCAGCTCCGGCTCGAGCTCGAGCGCAACCTGCCGAAGAGCTTGGGCGGGACGGTGGAGGGCGACATCCCCTTTACCCCCAAGGCGAAGAAGGTGCTAGAGTACGCCGTGGAGGAGGCCCGCCTCATGGGCCACAACTACATCGGCACCGAGCACCTCCTGCTGGGGATCGTACGGGAGAAGGACGGCCTGGCGGCCAAGATCCTGGCCAGTTTCGGGGTGAAGCTGCAGCAGACCCGCGAGCAGACCATTAACCTCTTGAGGGAACCCGTGGCCACGCGAAGCAGGGAAAAGAGCAAGACGCCCGCCCTGGATGAGTTCGGCCGTGACCTGACCGACCTCGCCACGGAGGACAAGCTGGACCCCGTCATCGGCCGGCACAACGAGATCGAACGGGTGATCCAGATCCTGAGCCGCCGCACGAAGAACAACCCCGTCCTCATCGGGGAGCCGGGCGTGGGCAAGACGGCCATCGTGGAGGGGCTCGCCCAGCGCATCGTGAACAAGGAGGTCCCCCAGGTCCTCTACGGCAAGCGGGTGGTTGCGCTGGACCTGGGGGCCCTGGTGGCCGGGACGAAGTACCGGGGGCAGTTCGAGGCCCGCCTCAAGGCCATCATGAAGGAGATCGTCCAGGCGGAGAACGTCATCATCTTCATCGACGAGCTCCACACCCTGGTGGGGGCCGGCGCGGCCGAGGGCTCCATCGACGCCTCCAACATGCTCAAGCCCGCCCTCTCCCGGGGGGAGGTCCAGTGCATCGGCGCCACCACCATGGATGAGTACCGGCGCTACATTGAGAAGAACGGCGCCCTGGAGCGGCGCTTCCAGGTGATCCTGGTGGACCCCCCCACGGTGGAGGACACCGTGGAGATCCTCCGGGGCCTCAAGGACAAGTACGAGGAGCACCACCGGAGCCGGATCACCGACGAGTCCATCGTGACCGCAGTGCGCCTCTCCAACCAGTACGTCTCCGACCGCTACCTGCCCGACAAGGCCATCGACGTGGTGGACGAGGCGGCGAGCAAGGTGCGCCTGGAGAAGGTGACCTACCCGCCCCAGGTGCGCGGGCTGCAGCGCGAGATCGAGGAGCTCGTCCACCGGAAGAAGGAGTATATCGAGCGCCAGGACTTCGAGAAGGCGGTGGAGTTGCGGGACAAGGAAGAGGCGGCCCGGGAGCGGCTGGAGGTCCTCAAGCGCCAGTGGGAGGAGTCCCAGAGCGACGAGGAACCCGTCGTCACCGAGGAGGATGTGGCCTTCGTGGTGAGCCGGATGACGGGCGTCCCTCTGGCGCGCATCGAGATGACCGAGGGCGAGCGGCTGCTTCGGATGGAGGAAGAGCTCAACAGCCGCATCATCGGCCAGGAGGAGGCGGTGAGCGCCCTCACCAAGGCGGTGCGGCGGGCGCGGGCGGGGCTGAAGAACCCCCTCCGCCCCATCGGCTGCTTCCTCTTCCTTGGCCCCACGGGTGTGGGCAAGACGGAGATGGCCCGGGTGCTGGCCGAGTACATGTTCGGCGACCCCAACGCCCTCATCCGGGTGGACATGAGCGAGTACATGGAGCGCTTCAACGTCTCCCGCCTGACGGGTGCACCCCCGGGCTACGTGGGCTACGAAGAGGGCGGACAGCTCACCGAGCGGGTGCGGCGGCGCCCCTACTCGGTGGTGCTCCTGGACGAGATCGAGAAGGCCCACCCGGATGTGTTCCACATCCTGCTCCAGGTGATGGATGACGGGCACATGACCGACTCCTACGGCCGGAAGGTGGATTTCCGCAACGTCGTCCTGGTCATGACCTCCAACCTCTCCGCCCGCGCCATCGAGAAGAACGTGAGCATGGGTTTCCAGAAGGTGGACGAGCGGACCAGCTACGAGCGGATGACCGAGAGCATCCGGGCCGAGCTCAAGCGCACCTTCAACCCCGAGTTCCTGAACCGGGTGGACGAGGTGGTCATCTTCCACTCTCTCAACCACGAGCACATCCTGAGGATCGTGGACCTCGAGCTGGCCAAGGTGAACAAAACCCTGAAGCCCAAGGGCATCGCCCTCGAGCTCACCCCGGAGGTCCGCGAGTGGCTGGCCGAGCAAGGGCACGACCCCTCTTACGGGGCCCGCCCCCTGCGGCGCATCATCCAACGCCACGTCGAAGACTCCCTCGCCGAGGAGACCCTGCGGGGCCGGTTCGCCGAGGGCGGCACTGTGCTCGTGAAGCTCGTGGGCGACGGCATCGTCTTCGAGGAGAAATCGGGCAAGGTCCTGAGCGCCCAGGACGCCTAAGAGCGCAACAGGGAGGTCAACGGCGGAGGGTACGCACCTTCATGCCCTTGCGAGCGCGCCGGTGGGCCAGCGTTTTCCTCCTCCTGGCGCTGAGCCTGGCGCCTCTCCCGACCATAGCGCAGGAGCCCGCCATCACCGTCCGGGCCATCGAGGTCCGGGGCAACCGGCGCATCGAACAGTCCACCATCCGCTTCTACATCCAGCTGCGCGAGGGCCAGGCCCTCACCAGCGTGGAGCTCGTGGACCGGCTGCGCGCCGACGTGAAGCGCATCTACGGCCTGGGCTTCTTCCGGGACGTGCGCGTGGACGTGGAGCCCTTCGAGGGCGGCCTGCGCGTCATCTACGTGGTGCGGGAAAAACCCGTCATCTCCCGGATCGAGGTGGTGGGCCATGAGAAGCTCTCCCTGGAGAAGGTCCGGGAGAGGATCACCGTCAAGGTCCAGACCATCGTCAACGAAGCCACCCTCAAGGAGAGCGTGCGCAGCATCCGGCTCCTCTACCAGGAGGAGGGCTACTACTTCGCGCGCGTGGAGGCCCTCCTCCAGGAGATCCGGCCGGACGCCGTGAGCGTCACCTTCCGCATCGACGAGGGGGAGTCGGTGCTCATCGAGAGCATCGGCTTCACGGGCAACGAGAGCATCCGCGAGAAGGAGCTCCTGGGGGTCATGGTGACCTCCGAGGGAGGCTTCTTCTCCTTCCTCACCGGTTCGGGCATCTTCCAGGAGAGGCAGCTGCGGCAGGACCTGTTGCGGCTCCGCCTCCTCTACCAGAACCGGGGCTTCGTCAAGGTGCAGGTGGGCGAGCCCATCATCCGGGAGGACCGCGCCCGGGCCCGCCTCCACATCACCATCCCCATCGTGGAGGGGCTGCGCTACCGGGTCGGGCGCATCACCCTCCGGGGGGGGGAGGCCATCATCCCCCCCGAGGAGCTCCGGGCCGGGATGCGGCTGCGGGAAGGGGGGTTCTTCAACCGCAGCTTCCTCATCGAGGACGTCCAGGCCATCTCCGAGCGCTTCGCACAGCAGGGCCACGCCTTCGCCGACGTCTCCCCGGACCTGGACACCCGCGACGCCGAGCGGAGGGTGGACGTGCGGATCGGCGTGGCCCCCGGACGGAGGGTCTTCATCGGCCGGGTGAACATCCGGGGGAACACCCGCACGCGGGACAACGTCATCCGGCGCGAGTTCCTCATCCCCGAGGGGTCCCTCTACGACGTCGCCCGCCTCAAGCGCAGCCGCCTCCTCATCGAGCGCCTCAACTACTTCGAGGAGGTGAAGGTGGTGGAGCGCAGGCGCCCGAGGGCCGAGGACATCCTGGATATCGACATCGAGGTGAAGGAGAAGCCCACGGGGGTCATCTCGGGAGGGATGGGCTTCAGCTCGGTGGAGAACTTCATCGTCGCCCTCGGCATCCGGGAGGAAAACCTCTTCGGAAGGGGCTGGATCGCGAGCCTGGACGCCCGCCTCTCCTCGTTGAGCCGGGACATCACGGCCAGCTTCACCGACCCGAACTTCCGGGATTTGGACTTCTCCCTGGGGGGCGACCTCTTCTTCCGCACCGAGGAGTTTGACGACTTCGACAGCCGGCGCGAGGGGGGGCGCCTGCGCGTGGGCCGTGCCTTCACCACGTTTGTGACGGCTGGCATGGAGTACGAGCTGGTCAGCACCCGGATCGAGAACATCTCCGGGGACGCCTCGCTCCGGATCCTCGAGGCCGAGCGGGATGTCCTCACCAGT
>JBHIBR010000010.1:0-14063 GCA_046759145.1 Nitrospinota bacterium
AGGGAGAGAGGGCGCGGCCCATCAGGGGCGTCCTCGCGGCGGGGGGCCACTCGGCCGCCCTCCTGGTGGGCCCCGAAGGGGGCCTTACGGCGGGTGAGGTGGAAGAGGCCCGGCGGGCGGGTTTCCTCCCCGTGGGCCCGGGGCCGCGCACCCTCAGGGCCGAGACGGCGGCCCTTGCCCTGATCACCATCGTCCAGCACCGGCTGGGCGACATGGGGTGAGGCAGATGGGCGCGAAGGTGCTGGTGGTGGGGGGCGGCGGGCGCGAGCACGCCCTGGCCTGGAAGCTCTCCCAGAGCCCGGAGGTGGCGGAAGTCCTCTGCGCCCCTGGGAACGGCGGCACGGCCGGGGTGGCCCGCAATGTCCCGACCTCGGCCGAGGACGTGGAGGGCCTCCTCTCCCTCGCCGCCAGGGAGGGGGTGGACTTCACCGCCGTCGGCCCCGAGGCGCCCCTCGTGGCGGGGATCGGGGACCGCTTCGCCGAGCGCGGCCATCTCCTCCTCGGCCCGACGGCAGCGGCCGCCCGCATCGAGGGGAGCAAGGCGTTCGCCAAAGAGCTCATGCGCGAGGCCGGGGTGCACACGGCGGAGTTCCACATCTTCGACTCGGCCGCGGAAGCCAAGGGCTTCCTCCGGGGCTGCTCGCCGAAGGCCAATTGGGCCGTCAAGGCAGACGGCCTCGCGGCGGGCAAGGGCGTCCTCCTCTGCCGCAGTCGGGAGGAGGCCCTGGCGGCGGTTGAGGCCATCATGGAGAAACGGGCTTTCGGCGAGGCGGGCAGCCGCGTGGTGGTGGAGGATCTCCTGGGGGGAGAGGAGGCTTCCTGCCTCGCTCTCTCGGACGGGGAGCGTTTCCTCCTCCTTCCCTCCTGCCAGGACCACAAGGCCATCGGAGAGGGAGACACCGGACCGAACACGGGCGGCATGGGCGCCTACTCGCCCGCTCCCGTGGTGGCCCCCGAAGTCGAGGAGAAGGTCCGCACGAAAGTCCTCGCGCCCACCCTCCGCGCCCTGGCCCGACGGGGGACGCCCTACCGCGGGGTGCTCTACGCGGGCCTCATGGTGGTGGAGGGGGAGCCTCTCGTCCTGGAGTTCAACTGCCGCTTCGGGGACCCCGAGGCGCAGCCCCTTATGGTTCGCCTGGAGGGCGACCTCCTCCCCGCCCTTCGGGCCGCCGCCTCGGGCGACCTCCGCGGCGTAGAGCTCCCTTTCTCGCCGGAGCCTGCCGTCTGCGTCGTGATGGCCGCCGAGGGCTACCCGGGCCCCTACCGCAAGGGAGATCTCATCGAAGGGCTCGAAGAGGCGGCGAAGGTCGAGGGCGTCACCCTCTTCCACGCCGGGACCGCCCGGCAGGGCGAGCGCCTCGTCACCAGCGGCGGCAGGGTGCTCGGCGTCACTGCCCGGGCCCCGTTCCTCCCGGTCGCCCTCGAGCGGGCCTACCGGGCGACGGGCCTCATCCGCTGGCGGGGTGCCTACTACCGGCGCGACATCGGCGGGCGAGCCCTCGCCCGCTGGAGCGGGCCGGGATAAGGGTCCATCCGTGCTACACTCCCCTGGCGGGCTGACTCCAACCCTGTGCGGCGCGGGCGAACCTGTAGGGCGGTGTCCTGTTGCCGCGCCCCGTGGTATACGTTCCCGGGGTAATGGTCTGGACCTCCTCCCTGGATTGCTTTGCGGCCAGTCGCCCGCGGGTCCTGGGCACACAGCAGGGCCGGGGGTGAGGCGATGAGCGCAGGGCGGCCGAGCGGGGCATGGCGACCCAAGCCCACAACAAAAAAAGGGCCCTGACCTTCCTGGCAGGGTTGCTCCTGCTGAGCGGATGTGCCTATCGGACCGACGCCCGCGCGCTGGTGGGGCCCCCCGATGGCCTGCCCGCGAACGTACTCCTGGTCGCCCCCCTCGCTTACGAGCACGACTGGACGGGCTTCTACCGGGCCATGTTCCGCGGCCTGCGAGTCGAGCCGAGGGGGGAGCGGAGGGTGGAGAGGCGAGAGCTCACCTTCCTCCTCGAGGATCTGTTGACTCGCCGGGGGTACGAGGTGCGGGCCTGGAAGAAGGAGTGGGGGGAGGGGAGGCTCCCGCCTGCTTCGTGGGAAGGCGCGGGCCTTCGGGGGTTCATCGAGAGGCGCCGGGCGCTGCTCGAGGGGACGGGGGCGCAGGCCCTCGTGTTCAACCACGCCCTCAGCCGGTGCACCTCCCGCAGGCGCTGCGAGGCGGCCCTCCAGATCGCAGTGGTGGACCTGAAGGAGGGGACCCTCCTGTGGCGAGGCTCGGCGAGGGCCGAGAGCTACTTCGACCAGGGGGACGAGATGCGGGCGGCCCTGGAGGCGGCCCTCGAGCGGTTCCCTCCTCCGGCCTCACGGCCCAGGTAGCTGTGTCTCCCTCGCCCTGAGCCAGCAGCGGCCGGGAGGGACCCGGGGCGGGGGACCATCGGGAAGGGCTCCCCGGTCTTTGGCCCGCAGGAGGCCACGGATTGGGCTTTTCTCTCTCTGCCCACCTCTTCGCCCGCGAGCCCCTGGAGGAGGAGCACCTCGGCCAGGCGGCCGCGGCAGGCTTCCGCCGCCTGGAGCTCTGGGCCATGCGGCCGCATCTGGACTACAGGAGCAAGAGGGTGGTGGCGGGGCTCGCGAGCTGGCTTGCGAAAAACGGCCTCTCCGCACCCACCCTTCACCTCCCCTTTTACGCCCATCTGGAAGAAGCCCGGGCGGGCAGGTGGCTCTCCCTGGCCCACCCGGACGAAGGGGAACGCCGGAGGGCGCTGGAGGAGTGCCGCCGGGCGCTGGTGGCCCTCACCCCCCTGGGCCCTTGGGTCGCCATCCTCCACCCCTCCCGTCCCCGCTCTTCCGACGACCGAGTTGCGTTGCGCGAGAGTCTGGAATCCCTCCTCCCCCTGACGGAGGGGCTGGGCGTGCGGCTCGCCCTCGAGAACATCCCCGCCCCCGGCGGGGACACGGCCTCGGTGGCGGAGGTCATCCGCGAGGTGGGCGCGCCAGGCCTGGGGGCGTGCCTGGATGCGGGCCACGCCCACCTCACCGACGACCCTGTGGAAGGGCTGGGACGGGTGGCGCCCTTCCTCCTCGCCACCCACCTCCACGACAACGACGGCCGGGAGGATGCGCACCTGGTCCCGGGCGGGGGGCGGATACCCTGGGGGCGCTTCCGCGAGGCTCTGAGCCTTTCGGGCTACCGGGGCCCCCTCACGGTGGAGACGAGGAGGATGCCCTCCGAGGACTACGAAAAGGCCCTGGCCCGCGCCTGGGCCTCCCGGCGGCACCTGGGCGAGGGGGCTGAGCCATGAGAGCCCGCCCCCTCCTCCCGCCCGCGCTGGGGAAGAAAAAAGAAGCCCTGGCCTCGCTCCTGCGCTCCGCTCTGGGGTCTGGGCTGGAGGTGGCGGCCGTGGAGGCGCTCCCCGGCGACGCCTCGGATAGGCGCTACTATCGCCTGCGGCTCGAAGGGGGAGGGGCCGCGCGGCCCCAGGCGAAGCGCCAACTCTCCCGGCCCCTACTTGCCAGCCGGGGCTCGAAAAAAGTGGGCCCTTTCGCTCCGCCCGGGTGCCGGCGGGCACCCCGGTGGCCGGGGGCGCAAGGGAACGCCATCCTCATGGAAAGCGACTCCCCGCCCGGACCCGAGCCTTTCCTGAACGTGCGGGCGTTCCTGGAGCTCAAGGGTCTCCCCGTCCCCTCCCTCTACGGGGCGGACGGGGAAGAGGGGCTTGTCCTCCTCGAGGACTCCGGGGAGGAGACGCTGGAGGAGTGCCTCCGGAGGGAACCCCACCGCGCCGAGGCACTCTACGAGCAGGCGCTGGAGCTGCTCCTCACGCTCCAGGAGCGCTGCACCGAGGTGAGCGAGCCCGACTCCGGCCACCCCTGCCGCGCCCTCCGCTACGCCTTCGATGCGGACACCTTCGCGGGAGAGCTCCATCACACCCGCCGCTTCGCCTTCGAGGGCCTCCTGGGCCTGCGCGCCCCGGCCGAGGAGTGGGAGGAGGACTTCCGCTGGCTCGCCCAGGCCCTGGTGGGGAACCCCAGCGCGCCTGCGCGCTGGGGACCCCTGGCGGGGCGCCCCAAGCGGCAGGCCGCTTGGAGACCCCTGGCGACGCCTCCCCTCGTCTTCACCCATCGCGACTACCACAGCCGCAACCTCCTCGTCAGACCCGACGGTGAGCTTGCCCTGCTCGACTTCCAGGACGCACGCCTCGGCCCTCCTCTCTACGACCTGGCCTCGCTCCTGTTCGACGCCTATCGGAGGCCCATCGGGGAGCTCTCCGAGCGACTCGCGCGCCGCTTCCGGGAGGGGAGCCCCGGGGCAAGGGCGTCGGGGAGGAAGGACGCCTTCGACCGGGCGCTGCGTCTCGCGGGCCTACAGCGGGACCTCAAGGCCATCGGCACCTTCGCCTACCAGAAGCTGGTGCGGGGGACGGACCGCTATCTGCCCGCCATCGGGGCAGCCACCCTCCTCGTCCGGGAGCACCTGGAACACCTCCCCGAGGCGAGGGGGTTCGCCCGGAGGCTCGCCCCAATCCTCGATCGCCTGGCTCAATTCTCAGGAGAGGACGGATGATGGGCCGCTGGCCCGCATTCCTTTACCGGGACACGCGCCTTTGTCTTTACGACTTCATCTTCCCGGGCGAGATCCCCCCGGTGGAGGCGCGGGTGCCCCTCCGCCTGGCCACCATCGGCGCAGGCTCTCCCGAGCTAGAGCTCATCGCCTCCGTGCAGGGGCGCCGCCGGGTAGAACGCCGCCTCGGGCGGAGGGAGCTCTGCTTCGCCGCCCTGCACCGGGAGCGGGTGATCTCCTACATCTGGCTCTCCCAGGCCACAGTGGGCATCGAGGAGGTGGACCTCTCGATCGAGGTGCAACCCGATGAGGCTTATCTCTACAACGCCTTCACCCTGGAGGCGTGGCGCGGGAGGAACCTCTACCCCGCCGTGCTGCGGGGCACCCTGGAATATTGCCAGAAGCGGGGCCTCTCGCGGGCGCTCATCTTCGTGGCCGAGGACAACCATCCCTCCCGCCGGGGTGTCGTCAAGGCGGGCTTCACCCTCTTCCAGACCATTACCTGCCACCGCGTCCTGGGGAGGTCGTGGCACAGCTACGGCCCCCGGCTGGAGGCCCACCCCCCGGTGCGGCTTGTGGGCTAGGGCCGTTCCCACCTGTGGGAGCGGGCCACATCCTATGCAGAGCGCGGGGAGGGGCCGGGGGGAGGTAAACCATGCGAGTGGGTTTCATCGGCCTGGGCCTGATGGGCAAGCCCATGTGCCGCAGGCTCCTCGGGGCAGGCTTTGAGCTCTACGTACACAATCGCAGCCGTCCCGCGGTGGAGCTCCTGGCGGCCGAGGGCGCGAGAGCTTGCCGCTCGAGCCGGGAGGTGGCCGAGCGCGCGGAGGCGACCATCACCATGCTGCCGGGCGCCCCCGAGGTGGAGGAGGCGGCGCTGGGCGATGGAGGGATCCTGGAGGGGGCCCGGCCCGGCTCGCTCTATATCGACATGACCTCCAACGACCCCGCCTGCGTGGAGCGCGTGGCCCAGGCGTTGGGCGCGCGGGGGGTGGCGACCCTCGACGCCCCGGTATCGGGCGCCCCCGAGGGGGCGGAGGCGGGCACCCTCTCCATCATGGCGGGGGGGCCGAGGGAGGCCTTCGAGCGGGCCTTCCCCCTCTTCCAGGCCATGGGCCGCACCATCGTCCACGTGGGAGAGAGGCCGGGGGCGGGCTGCTACGCCAAGATCGCCAACCAGATCCTTGTGGGCATCACCTTCCAGGGGGTGGCCGAGGCGCTGCTGTTCAGCGCCCGCGCCGGGCTGGAGCTGTGGGACCTCGTGCGGGCGCTCTCGGGGGGGCTCGCCAGGTGCGGCGCCCTCGAGGTCAAGGCCCCCAAGGCGCTGGCGGGGGATTTCGCCCCGGGGGCGAAGGTAGTCACGCACATCAAGGACCTCACCTACGCCCTCGAGCACGCCCGCAAGTTCGGCCTCCCCCTGCCCGCGACCGCCATGGTCCAGCAGCTCTTTCTCTCAGTGGCGGCCTCGGGGGGGGAGGGCTGGGACCACATCTCCATCATCACCGCCCTGGAAAAGCTGGCAGGACTGGAGGCAAGAGCCAGGCCGCCAGAGGGCTCCCGCTGATTGGCCCAAACCAAGGGGCCCTTCGGGCCGCAGCCGAAGAGAAAGGATAGGACGAAGGCAAAAAGGAGGCCCGGCGCCGCTTCGCCGCGAAAGTCCCGCTCACAGACGGGGGTGGGGGCACCTCACTTCCGCACCAGGATGAGCTGGCCCTGGGCTGAGTCGATGGTGACGTCGAAGTGCCGCAAGAAGCTCAGGCCTAGGAGTCCGGCCAACGCCTTCCCGGGCCTGCCCATGCTGTGGACCACCGCCTCCACGTCCCGGGCCTCGGCCGTCCGCACCCGCACCGAGCTCAGCCGCACGAGGGGCGCCTCCACCACCTCGCCCAACGCCGTGGTCAGGCGCACCCGCTTCGCATCCTTGGGGATGGAGAGGCCAACGGCCCGGGCGAGCTCGGGACTGATGGTGGTGAAGGTGGCCCCGGTGTCCAGAATGAAGGTCGCCCGCTTGCGGCGGTTGATCTCAACGGGCACCAGGATGGCCGTCCCCTTCTTCTGGAAGGGGACGACAACCCGGCCGGCTCTCGCCTCCCGGGCGGCTCCCGCGGGCAGCCAGCCCACCCCCAGCCGGCGGAGCCTCTCCTCGAAGGCCTCTCCGCCGCTCACCCGCCCGGCCGGGAGGAAACCCCGAAGCAGGCCGCCCTCCCCCCGGGGGTCCTCGGCCTGCACGTGATACCAGGCTCCCGCGGTGACCCGGATGCGGTGGAGGAAGCGCACCAGCGTCCCCTCGGACAGCAGGGCCACCACGCCCGACTCCGACGATGTGCCGCGATAGAGGGGGCCCCCGCCCGGGCCGACCCGTAGGGAGAGGGCGCCCCATTCGGCCTGCGGGGTGAGCTCGAGGGAGTAGAGGCACCGCCGAAAATCCCCCACGAAGCGGGCCCATTCCGCAGCCTTCGTGCGCGCCACCACCCGGAGCGCCCTGTCCCGGTGAACGGCCAGGAGGTCCCACACCTGCTGCCGGGCCTTGCCCTTGCCATACTGCCGCACGAACTCGAAGACCAGCGCCTCTCCCAACCGGCGGTAGCCCTGGCGCACCAGGCGGTATTTCTCTCGCTTGTGGAGGGCGAAGTCCGCGGCCAGGCGCTCCTTCACCCACTCGGAAAGCGAGAGCCCGCGCAGGGGGAAGGAGGAGACTTCCACCGAAGCCCGGGCCCGAGGGCCCGGGGCGTCGCGGAAGGCGGTCTGGACTCCCGCCAGGGGCTCCGTCTCGATGCCCCACCCGGGTGGCACCGCAAGACGGAAAAAGCCGCCCGGGTCCCGGTAGAAGAGCGCCGCGCCGGCGTCCCGGACCGAGAGGAAGCCCGCGAGGCTGAGGACCACCGCATACGCCAGGGCGCTTCGAATGTGCGTCACACGAGCCACCGGCTTCCCTCCCTCTCGGAGATGGCGGACACGGCCGGAATCTATCAGGGAAACTCCGGGGCGTCAACGGCGGTGTCGCCTTGCGGCCCTTTCGACGGGTGGGCTATCCTGGCCCTGGCCTAAAGGGAGGAGGTTCCCACCCTTCGCGGAGCGCAGCCATGCCCCTTCCCCTGGATGACGTCCGCGTGCTCTCCCTGGGGGTTTCCATCAGCGCTCCCCTGACGGCGCGGTACCTGGCTGACCTGGGGGCCGAGGTGATCAAGGTGGAGATGCCGGGCAAGGGGGACCTGGCCCGGGAGTGGGACACCGTGGTGCGGGGCGAGAGCGCCGCCCACTTCTGGGTGAACCCCAACAAGAAGAGCATCACGGTGAACCTGAAGGCCCCGAAGGGGCGAGAGATCATCCTCCGCCTGGCCGCTCGCTCAGACATTTTTTTGGAAAACTTCAGCCCCGGGGCGGTGGACCGGCTGGGCCTGGGCTACGGGGCCATCCGGGAGGTGAGCCCCCGGATCATCTACCTCCACGCCTCGGGCTACGGCCAGGACGGGCCCTACCGGGAGGGGAAGGCCTTCGACATGCTCATCCAGGGGGAGGCGGGCTTCGTAGACCCCACTGGAACCCCCGAGCAGCCCTGCAAGGTGGCCGTCTCGATATGCGACGGCCTCACGGGCCTGTGGGGGGCGCTCTCTCTCCTTGCGGCCATCCGTCACCGCGACCGCACGGGAGAGGGCCAGGAGCTGGACCTGAGCATGTTCGACTGCGCAGTGAGCATGCTGGGATATTTCCCTTTCTACTACTGGTACCGGGGGGAGGTGCCCACGCGGGAGGGCATCCGCCACTGGATGATCATCCCCTACGGGGGCTTCCGGGCGGCGGACGGCAAGTGGGTGAGCTTCGCCTGCGGCAGCCAGGTCCTGTGGGAGAAGTTCTGCGAGGTGGTGGGACGGGAGGAGTGGCTCTCCGACCCCCGCTTCTCAGACAACGAGGCACGGGTGCGCAACCGTGAGACGCTGAACGCCGAGATCGAGCGGCTCATCGCGGCCGCGCCCCGGGATGCGTGGCTCGAGAAATTCCGCCAAGCGGGCATCCCCTGCGGGGCGGTGAACAACCTGGCCGAGGTGTGCGAGCACCCCCAGACGCTCCACCGCAACCTCTTCCCCGAGGTAGAGGGGCCCTACGGCAGGGTGCACATCGGGAAGTTCCCCGTCCGCATGGGCCGCATCACACCGCGCCTCGCCCCTCCCCCGCGCCTGGGGGAGCACACCGAGGAGGTCCTGCGCGAGCTGGGCTACAGCCCACAGGAAGTGGAGGCGATGCGGCGGGAGGGGATAATATGAGGCGGACCTCGAATCCCTTGTCACGGGGGAGGGCGGCCTTGAGCCCTCCTGTCGATTCCGGGTTCAGAAGAAGTTAGAGGGGCGTGCGCACCGGCTCCGCCAAGGGTTCGTAGCACGCTCTATGAGGGTGAAGCGTGGACTTTTCCCTCAACGAGGTTCAGCGCGGCGTGCAGCGCCTGGTCCGGGAGTTTGTGGACAAAGAGGTGATGCCCGTCGCCGTAGAGCTGGAGCTGGAGGACACCTACCCCACCCAGCTCGTGGGGCGGATGCAGGAGCTGGGCTTCTTCGGCTTCCCCATCCCCGAGCGATACGGGGGGGCGGGGATGGATTGGGTGAGCTACGCCATCCTCATGGAGGAGCTGAGCCGGGGCTGGATGAGCCTCACGGGGGTGCTCGGGACCCACCACATCACCACCTGGATGATCGAGAAGTTCGGCAGCGAGGAGCAGCGCCAGGAGTACCTCCCCCGGCTGGCCACGGGCGAGTGGCACAGCGGGATGGCCCTCACCGAGCCCGGCTGCGGCTCCGACGCGGCCGCGCTCAGGACCACCGCCCGGCGCGAGGGGGAGGTGTACATCGTCAACGGGACGAAGATGTTCATCACCAACTCCGAGCACGGCACCATGTTCAGCACCTTCGTCCGCACCGACCCCCATGCGACGCCCAAACACCGCGGGATCAGCTGCCTGCTCATCCACAAGGGCACGCCCGGCTTCACCGTGAGCCGCCACCTCCGGAAGATGGGCTACCGGGGGCTCCGGACGGGGGAGCTCATCTTCCAGGACGCCCGCGTTCCGTGCGAGAACCTCCTGGGGGAGGAGGGGAAGGGTTTTCGCTACATCATGGCGGGCCTGGAGGGGGGGCGGATCAACGTGGCCGCCCGCTCGGTGGGCCTCGCCCGCGCCGCCTTCGAGGCCTCGATCCGCCACGCCCAGGTGCGGGAGACCTTTGGCAAGCCCATCTGCCAGCACCAGGCCATCCAGTTCAAGCTGGCCGACATGGCGACCCGCATCGAGGCGGCCCGGCTCCTCACCCACCAGGCCGCCGCCCTGAAGGACCGGGGCGAACGTTGCGACCTGCAGGCGGGGATGGCGAAGCTCTTCGCCTCGGAGGTCTCGGAGTTCTGCGCCTCGGAGGCCGTCCAGATCCACGGGGGGATGGGCTTCATCCAGGAGGGCCCGGTGGAGCGGTATTTCCGCGACTGCAAGCTCCTCACCGTGGGCGAGGGCTCGAACGAAATCCAGCGCGTCATCATCGCCCGAAGGCTCCTGGAGCTCTACCCCGTCTAGGAAACCCCGATGAAGCTCGACCTCCCCATCCGGGGGAAGACGGTGATGGCCGAGGGCGAGGTGGTGGGAAAGGCCGGTTTTAGGAGGCACCCGGGGTGCTTCCCCGGAGGGGCAAGGGAGCTCTCTTGAACGAGGGGGAGGGGTAATGCGCTGGTTCTGCATCTGGTTCGCAGTCGGTTTCTGTCTCTCCTCCTCCCCTCCGGCCGAGGCGCAGGGCGAGGTGCGCCTGCGCTGGTACGGCCACAGCTTTTTCCTCCTCACATCGGCCGCGGGCGTGCGGGTGGCCATCGACCCCTTCGGCCGGATCGGCTATCCCCTGCCCCGCGTGGGAGCCGACGTGGTGGCCCTCAGCCACGAGCACTCCGACCACAACAACGCCGCCCTCATCGGGGGCAACCCCCGCGTCCTGCGGGGCCTCGCGCCCGGGGGCAGCTGGGCGAAGGTGGACTTCACCCGCAAGGACGTGCGCATCCGCTCTCTGCCGGGATTCCACGACGAGGCGGGGGGAAGCAAACGGGGGAGGAACGGGATTCTCTTGCTGGAGGTGAGCGGGCTGCGCATCGCGCATCTCAGCGACATCGGGGCCATCCCCGATGAAGAGGTGCTGAGGACGCTTGAAGGGTTGGACGTGCTGCTCGTGCCCGTGGGGGGCTACTTCAGCATCGACGGGCCGCAGGCGGCCGACCTCGTGCGGCGCTTGCGGCCCCGGGTTGCGATCCCCCATCACTACAAGACCCCCGCCACAGCCGACTGGCCCATCGCGGACGAGAGGGCCTTCCTGGCCCGCTTCCCCCGGGCGAGGCGGCTGGGAGTCTCCGAGTTGCGCCTCGAGGCGGGGCGGCTCCCTGCGCCCACCGAGGTGTGGGTGATGGACTACCGGTAGACAGAGCGATGGATGACAGGTGAGCCGCTAATGTCGGCCGAAAGGGTGCAAACAGCACTTCAAGAATACGCTTCAGGCATTAGATCGATCCGCCTTGATCCCAATCATCACCCAGAAACCTCTCTCTACACCAAGTTCGAAGAAGTACTGCGTGAAATAGCCAAAGAACTGGGGCTACCCATTGAGATTATCCAACAGTACACGGCCGGAGAAGCAGGCGCGCCGGACTTTGGGATAAAACGCCCTCGATTCGCGCTAATAGGGCATATCGAAGCCAAGGAACCGGAGAAGAATCTGGACCATCTCACTGGGCGGGACCGGCAGCAGTTTGAACGCTACCTCGACTTGCCTAATTGGATCCTAACGAATTTCTGGGAGCTCCGCCTTTACCAAGATGGCAAACTGGTTGACCGGGCGGAGTTGGTTCCCAAGGTCGCCCTCGACCCCGCCCGCAAAAAGGCAGTCGTGCCCCATCACGATCCGCACAAGGCTTTGTTCCTTCTAGAGGCATTCTTAAGACGTAGCCCCTCGCCCATTAAAAATGCCGCACAGCTATGCGCGGAGCTTGCCCGAAGCGCCAGGCTTGTTCGAGCAGCGGTTTGCGATGCATTGGAATCGCCGGACTCCGGAAATGCTAAAGCCCTCCGCCAGGTTTTTGACGAATTCAAGGATGCCCTTTTCTCCGATTTGGACGAGGCAAAGTTCGCGGACGCCTATGCGCAGACCCTCGCCTATGGGCTCCTTCTTGCCCGCAAGACAACGGGAAAGGAGCTTGAACTGGAAAGCGCCCATAGGTTCGTGGACGAGATGCAGCACCGGCTCCTTTCAGCAACGCTCCGTCTTCTCGCCCAACCCGAGGTGACGAGGATCATCGGTTGGACCACCCGGTCCCTGATTGACCTCGTGAACCGGGTGGATCCGGCGATCCTTCTAGTGGACAGGCTTGGCCGAGACCCCATTCTATACTTCTACGAGGACTTTCTGGCCGCATACGATGAGGCTTTGCGAAAACAGGCAGGAGTCTATTACACCCCACCTCCCGTCGTCAACTTTCAGACCCGCTGCATCCAAAGACTCCTTCGAGAGGTGTTCGGAAAACCCCTCGGCTTCGCCGATGATGGCGTAGAGGTACTGGACCCAGCAGTGGGGACCGGGACCTATCTCGTGTCCGCCCTGAAAGAAGGAGCCCAAGCGGTAGAGAGCGCAATGGGGGAAGGGGCGGTCCCACAATACGTTTCCTCGATGCTCGACCATCTCCACGGCTTCGAGCTTTTAGTTGGGCCATACACAGTCGCCCATTTCCGTCAGGCCACGGCCGCTCAAGAACTTGGCGGGAGTCCATCGGCTCGACTCCCCATTTTCCTCACAGATACCCTTGAACCAGCCCATACCAAAAAGGCCTTCATGGGAAGCTTTGGCTTCATGTCGGCTCCGATTACGGAGGAGCGACAAGAAACCGATCACGTAAAGAGCGAAGTTCCCATCATGGTCATTCTTGGCAATCCGCCTTATGGTCGCGGCAAGGCCATATCCGGTTGGGTTTGGGAAGAGCTATTGGAAGATTTCCGCAAGCAGGTCCCGAAAGAAGAGCGAGTGAACTTGAAGAACCTTGCAGAGAAATACGTATACTTCTATCGTTGGGCCACTTGGAAACTATTCGAGCAGGACTCTTCGCCAAAACGCGGCATCCTCAGTTTCATTTCCAATCGCTCCTTCCTCGAGGGTGGAGCCTTTTCCGGCATGCGAGCCATGTTTCGGAAGCGGTTCGAGCGTATCTTCGTCATAGACCTGCACGGGAATAAGAGACCGGCCCTGCCTGCACACGTGGCGAGAGATGAGAATGTATTTCCAGAAACTCAAGTCGGCATCACAATTACCTTCTGTATCGCAGGCGGAAAAAAGACGTCTCACGAGGCCGAGGTTTATTATACAGAGGTTTGGGGAGACGCGGACCAGAAAGATCAATGGTTGAATAGGGCTGATCTTTCCACGATAGAGTACGTACCAGTAGAGGGACAAGGAATTGACCCTTTTTTGCCCAGTCTCACCAAGGTATTTGGGGAATGGCCTGAATTGAAGGGCGAAGTGTTCCGAAAAGCATTTAGCGGTATCGAGACGAACCGAGATTCGTTTACGGTTGCCCCTGATCCCAGGATTCTGGAGCATAGGTTCGGAGTATTCAAGGCTTCCCGTCCCGCACAGAGGCGAGAAATTTTCCATGAATCCAGGGATCGCGGTGCCGGTGCAGTGGCCGCTCTTGTACTTAATAAAAAGTGGATATCACGATACGGCTACCGACCGCTAGATCGCCAATTCTTTATTAACCACAGAGCATTCATCGACTGGACGAGGCCATCTTTGCAGAAGGCATGGGGGGATAAAAACGTCGCCATTGCGACGCTCCCGAAGGGGCATGGCACCGGCCCTGTAGTATTTGCCCACTGCTTTCTTCCAGACAGGCATTGTTTTCGCGGGAGCTACGGTGGCCACATATTCCCCCTATGGATTCGCGATGGCGCACAAGAAGAAACTGACCCCAACGACGCCCATAATTTTCGACTAGAGCTAGTCCAGGCCCTACAGAAGGGCTTGAGGAAAGCCATTTCGGCGGATGAGTTCTTTGCCTTTTGTTACGCTGTCCTTGCATGTGAAGCCTATTCGCGCCGTTTTGGGCGCGATCTGGCTCGAAGCTTCCCCAGGGTGCCGTTTCCGAAATCCACGACCCTTTTCTCGGCTGGGGCGGCTCTCGGGAAACGTCTCCTGGCCCTCCACACATTTGAAGAATCCTATCCGAACGACGGCAGCATCGGGCTCGAGGGAAAACCAAAGACAATCGGCACGCCTGAATATCTCGACGAGCCTCAGGTGCTCCTCATTGGGGAAAATGCCCGGATTAGACCTGTTACCCCGGACGCCTGGGGTTACCAAGTGAGCGGCTATGAGGTGCTCCGGCAGTGGCTGGAGCGGCGAGAAGCGTTATCGCTCGATAGACGCATGATCCGCGAGCTTTTCAACGTAATCTGGGCCTTGGAGCAAACCGTCGCCATGCGACAGGACCTAGAGACCTTTCTCGAATC